>NZ_JBYSZP010000020.1:0-101234 GCF_058787295.1 Pseudomonas sp. FW305-3-2-15-E-TSA4
AATGTTGGCTGACGCGCCGCCTTCGCGAGCAAGCCCGCTCACACAGTGGATTCGAGTGGAGGCTTGAATCGCAGGCACAAAAAAGCACCCCGCAGGGTGCTTCTTGTTAAACAGTCGGTCCCTACTGAGCCGGCTGATTCTGCGACAGAATCAGCTTGCCTTCCTTGTCGACCGGAATCTGGTTGCCCGGATCGCGATCCATCCGCACTTTGCCTTCCTTGCCATCGAGCGAGTAACGCACGTCGTAACCGACGACCTTGTCACTGATGTCATTCACGGTGTTACAGCGAGTCTGAGTAGTGGTGTAGGTGTCGCGGTTCTGCATGCCTTCCTGCACCTTGTTACCGGCATAACCACCACCGACCGCGCCAGCGACCGTGGCAATCTTCTTGCCGGTACCGCCGCCGATCTGGTTACCCAGCAAACCACCCGCTACCGCACCAATCGCGGTACCGAGGATCTGGTGTTGATCCTTGACCGGCGCCTGGCGGGTTACAGCAACATCCTTGCACACTTCACGTGGAGTCTTGATCTGTGTTTTGACCGGTTCTACGGCCAGCACTTGCGCATACTCAGGGCCGCTTTTAACCAGGCTGTAGGTGGCAACAGCACCCCCGGCAGTCACACCGACAGCACCCAATACCGCACCAACCAGCAACGACTTGTTCACATGAACCTCCTGACCATCACATGCGGGACGCGCCCGCGCTTCTCCCAGCCTTGGAGCACAAAAAAAGGCGCGAGTTCAACTCGCGCCTTTTTCGGGCTGACAACCGGTGAAGCGATGGCCGTTATGGACGGTCGTCGACTTCCTTCTCGGTGTTGGCCGGAGGAATCAGATCCTCGGTGCTCAGGTTCAGCCAGATCAGCACCACGTTCGCGATATAGATCGACGAGTAGGTACCCGCCAGAACACCGATGAACAGGGCAATGGAGAAGCCGAACAGGTTGTCGCCACCGAAGAACAGCAGCGCAGCGATCGCCAGCAAGGTGGAGATCGACGTTGCCATGGTCCGCAGCAGGGTCTGGGTGGTCGAGATGTTGATGTTCTCGATCAACGAAGCCTTGCGCAGCACACGGAAGTTTTCACGAACCCGGTCGAACACGACGATGGTGTCGTTCAGCGAGTAACCGATAATCGCCAGTACCGCCGCCAGCACCGTCAGGTCGAAGGTGATCTGGAAGAACGACAGGATACCGACAGTCACGATCACGTCGTGAATCAGCGAAACGATGGCGCCGACCGCGAATTTCCACTGAAAGCGGAAAGCCAGGTAGATCAGGATGCCGCCGAGCGCCAGGAGCATGCCGAGGCCGCCCTGGTCGCGCAGTTCTTCACCGACCTGCGGGCCGACGAACTCGACACGCTTGACCGTCGCCGGGTTGTCGCCGCCGACTTTCTGCAGCGCGTCTGCTACCTGATGACCCAATTGCGGGTCTTCACCCGGCATGCGCACCAGCAGATCGGTGGTCGCACCGAAGTTCTGCACGATGGCTTCGTGGTAACCGGAAGTCGCCAGTTGCTCGCGCACTTTGGTGACGTCAGCCGGACGCTCGTAGGTCAGCTCGATGAGCGTACCGCCGGTGAAGTCCAGACCCCAGTTCATGCCCTTGTGGAAAACGCTGAACAAGGCCAGAACGGTGAGAAACACAGTGACGCCGAACGCAAAGTTGCGAACGCCCATGAAGTTGATTGTACGTAACATGGCAGCCCCTTAAATCCACAACTTCTTGAAGTCACGTCCGCCGAAGATCAAGTTGACCATTGCGCGGGTCACCATGATGGCCGTGAACATCGAGGTAAAGATCCCGAGGGACATGGTCACTGCGAAGCCCTTCACCGGGCCGGTGCCCATGGCGAAGAGGATGCCGCCGACCAGCAGAGTGGTCAGGTTGGCGTCGAGAATCGCGGTGAATGCCCGGCCGAAGCCTTCGTTGATTGCACGCTGCACGGTCATGCCGGCTGCGATCTCTTCACGGATCCGCGAGAAGATCAGCACGTTGGCGTCGACCGCCATACCCATGGTCAAGACGATACCGGCGATACCCGGCAGGGTCAGCGTTGCACCCAGCAGCGACATCAGCGCCAGCAGCAGCACCATGTTCACCGCCAGCGCGACCGTGGCGATCACACCGAAGAAGCGGTAGATGGCGATGATGAACAGCGAGACGAACAGCATGCCCCACAGCGATGCATCGATACCTTTGGTGATGTTGTCAGCACCCAGGCTCGGACCGATTGTGCGCTCTTCAGCGAAGTACATCGGCGCGGCCAGACCACCGGCACGCAGCAGCAGTGCCAGCTCGGACGATTCGCCCTGGCCGTTCAGGCCGGTGATACGGAACTGCGCACCCAGCGGCGACTGAATGGTCGCCAGGCTGATGATCTTCTTCTCTTCCTTGAAGGTCTGAACCGGCACGTCTTTCTCGACGCCGTCGACAACCTGCTTGGTGTAAGTGGTCACCGGACGTTGTTCGATGAAGATCACCGCCATGCTGCGACCGACGTTCGAACGGGTCGCGCGGCTCATCAGCTCGCCACCGTGACCGTCCAGACGGATGTTCACTTCTGGTGTGCCGTGCTCGCCGAAACCAGCCTTGGCGTCGGTTACCTGGTCACCGGTGATGATCAGGCCACGCTCGATCTGCGCAGGAGGACGCTTGCCTTCACGGAACTCGAAGGTTTCGGAAGTGGCTTTCGAAGCACCCGGCTCTGCAGCCAGACGGAACTCAAGGTTGGCCGTCTTGCCGAGAATACGCTTGGCTTCGGCAGTGTCCTGCACGCCCGGCAGCTCAACCACGATGCGGTTGGCGCCCTGACGCTGAACGATCGGTTCGGCAACACCCAGCTCGTTGACGCGGTTACGTACCGTGGTCAAGTTCTGCTTGATGGAGTATTCACGGATTTCCGCCAGCTTGGCCGGGGTCATCGCCAGACGCAGCACCGGTTGACCGTTGAGGTCGGCCGGAACAATGTCGAAATCGTTGAAGTTCTTGCGGATCAGCGCACGGGCCTGTTCGCGGGAGTCAGCATCGCTGAAGCCCAACTGAATGGCGCCGCCCAGTTGTGGCAGGCTGCGATAGCGCAGCTTCTCTTTGCGCAGCAGGCTCTTGACGTCGCCTTCGTAGACTTTCAGGCGGGCGTCGAGGGCTTTGTCCATGTCCACTTCCAGCAGGAAGTGCACACCACCGGACAAGTCCAGACCCAGCTTCATCGGGTGCGCGCCCAGGTTGCGCAGCCATTGCGGGGTGGTTTGTGCCAGGTTCAGTGCGACGACGTAGTCATCACCCAATGCCTTGCGCACAACGTCTTTGGCCGGCAGCTGGTCTTCAGCCTTGGCCAGACGGATCAGACCGCCCTTGCCGTTGGCGGCCAGCGAAGCTGCCTTGACGTTGATCCCGGACTCACGCAGCGCGGTGCTGACGCGATCCAGATCGGCCTGATTGACCTGCAGTGCCGTGCTGGCGCCGCTGATCTGAATGGCCGGGTCATCAGGGTATAGATTGGGAGCGGAATAAATCAGACCGACCGCCAGCACCGCCAGGATCAGAATGTATTTCCACAGAGGATATTTGTTCAGCATCACGCCGCCCGTTATGAACGCGGGGCGCCTTGCGCGCCCCGTCGATTGAGTAGAAGTTGGAACCTTAGATCGCTTTCAGCGTGCCTTTTGGCAGCGTGGCGGCGATGGCGCCCTTCTGGAACTTCATTTCCACGGTGTCGGAAACTTCCAGAACCACGAAGTCATCGGCCACTTTGGTGATCTTGCCGGCGATGCCGCCGGTGGTGACCACTTCGTCACCCTTCGCAAGGCTGCTCAGCAGGTTCTTCTGCTCTTTGGCGCGCTTGGCCTGTGGACGCCAGATCATCAGGTAGAAGATGACCAGGAAGCCGACCAGGAAAATCCACTCGAAGCCGCCGCCCATTGGGCCAGCAGCAGCCGGTGCAGCTGCGTCAGCCATGGCGTTAGAGATAAAAAAGCTCATTTAGCACTCCAGTTGCAAATGTTGAATCTTGGGGTCAGAAAACTCAGTCCAAAGGCGGAACGGGGAGCCCGCGTTTGGCGTAGAAGGCATCGACAAAGGCGGCCAATGTACCCTGTTGAATAGCCTCGCGCAAACCAGCCATCAGCACCTGATAATGGCGCAAGTTATGGATGGTATTGAGCATGCTGCCGAGCATTTCGCCGCACTTGTCCAGGTGATGCAGATAAGCGCGGGAGAAGTTCTGGCAGGTATAGCAATCGCAGGTCGGATCCAGCGGCGAATCATCATGGCGATGGAACGCGTTACGGATCTTCAGCACGCCTGTATCAATGAACAGATGCCCATTGCGGGCATTACGGGTTGGCATCACGCAATCGAACATGTCCACACCGCGGCGCACACCCTCAACCAGATCTTCCGGTTTGCCAACGCCCATAAGGTAACGAGGTTTGTCAGCCGGCATCATGCCCGGCAGATAATCCAGCACCTTGATCATCTCGTGCTTCGGCTCGCCCACCGACAGACCGCCAATGGCCAGGCCATCGAAGCCGATCTTGTCGAGGCCTTCCAGCGAGCGCATGCGCAGATCCTGGTGCATGCCGCCCTGAACGATACCGAACAGCGCCGCCGTGTTGTCGCCATGCGCGTTTTTCGAGCGCTGGGCCCAACGCAGCGACAGCTCCATGGATACGCGGGCGACGTCTTCGTCAGCCGGGTACGGCGTGCATTCGTCGAAGATCATCACGATGTCGGAACCCAGATCGCGCTGCACCTGCATCGATTCTTCCGGGCCCATGAACACTTTCGAGCCGTCGACCGGGGAGGCGAAGGTCACGCCCTCCTCCTTGATCTTGCGCATCGCGCCCAGGCTGAACACCTGGAAACCGCCGGAGTCGGTGAGGATCGGGCCTTTCCACTGCATGAAATCGTGCAGGTCGCCGTGCTCCTTGATCACCTCGGTGCCCGGGCGCAGCCACAGGTGGAAGGTGTTGCCCAGAATGATTTCCGCGCCAGTGGCGACGATGTCACGCGGCAACATGCCCTTGACCGTGCCGTAGGTGCCCACCGGCATGAACGCCGGGGTCTCGACGGTGCCACGCGGGAAGGTCAGCCGACCACGACGAGCCTTGCCATCGGTGGCAAGCAGTTCAAAGGACATGCGACATTCGCGACTCATTCTGTTTCCTCTGGGCCTGTGTGTTCAGGGGCAGTCGGGGCGGGATTACGGGTGATGAACATCGCATCACCGTAGCTGAAAAAGCGGTAGCCGTTGTCGACGGCAGCTTTATAAGCGGCCATGGTTTCGGGATAACCGGCGAACGCCGAAACCAGCATCAACAGCGTGGATTCCGGCAAATGGAAGTTGGTGACCAGGGCATCGACCACATGGAATGGCCGGCCCGGGTAGATAAAGATGTCGGTGTCGCCACTGAACGGCTTGAGCACGCCATCGCGCGCGGCACTTTCCAGCGAACGCACGCTGGTGGTGCCCACGGCAATCACCCGCCCGCCACGCTCACGGCACGCGGCAACGGCGTCGACCACATCCTGGCCGACTTCCAGCCACTCGCTGTGCATGTGGTGATCTTCGATCTTGTCGACGCGCACCGGCTGGAACGTCCCCGCACCGACGTGCAGCGTGACGAACGCGGTCTCGACGCCCTTGGCGGCAATCGCCTCCATCAGCGGCTGATCGAAATGCAGCCCCGCCGTCGGCGCCGCCACCGCACCGAGACGCTGGGCGTAAACGGTCTGATAACGCTCGCGATCCGAACCTTCGTCCGGACGGTCTATATAAGGAGGCAACGGCATGTGCCCGACGCGATCGAGCAGCGGCAGCACTTCTTCAGCAAAGCCCAGCTCGAACAGCGCATCGTGACGCGCGAGCATCTCGGCTTCGCCACCGCCGTCGATGAGGATCTTCGAACCCGGCTTCGGCGACTTGCTGGAACGCACATGGGCCAGCACGCGATGCGTATCGAGCACGCGTTCGATGAGGATTTCCAGCTTGCCGCCCGAGGCTTTCTGCCCGAACAACCGCGCCGGAATCACCCGGGTATTGTTGAATACCATCAAGTCGCCCGGGCGCAAATGCTCAAGCAAATCAGTGAATTGACGGTGTGCAAGGGCGCCGCTCGGCCCATCAAGGGTCAGCAGGCGACTACCGCGACGCTCGGCCAACGGGTGGCGGGCAATCAGCGAATCAGGAAGCTCGAAGGTAAAGTCAGCAACGCGCATGATGGGGTTCGTCTAGCAGGGCCGGAAAGTCTAGCGGAATTATCAAAAATTGACCATGAAACGTGATTGACCAACGGTAATCACCTCTCTATACTTCGCCGCCATTGAGCCCTGATGGCGGAATTGGTAGACGCGGCGGATTCAAAATCCGTTTTCGAAAGGAGTGGGAGTTCGAGTCTCCCTCGGGGCACCATACAGCAGTATCTGAGAGTCTCTACCAGCCTCTCAGACCCAGAGAAACCGGCCACTTGGCCGGTTTTTTTGTGCCTGCTTGTTTATCCCTGTCTCCCCTTATCCGTTGTATCCCTGTATCCCTGCTTGTATCCTGAGAAAAATACCGAACTTTGGGATACAAGGATGAAACGCGCAGACATCAAGCGCCGCCCTCTCGCCGATACCACGCTTGCTGGGCTGGAGGCTGAAACAAAGGAATATCGAGAACTCGATGGAAACGGCCTGTACTTTCGAGTCAAACCGGACGGGGGCAAGTCATGGCAACTCCGGTACAAGCGTCCTGCAGGTAACTGGGCATGGATGGGCCTCGGCGGCTATCCAGAAGTCAGCGGCTCACTCGCCCGCGAAAAAGCAGCAGATCTACGAAAGGTCGTCAGTAGTGGTGCCGACCCTCTTGAACAAAAGCGCTCAGCAAAAGCGGCCATTGATGCCGCTCGAACACGAACCTTCAGAGCGGCTGCGGAAGCCTGGCTGAAGGCAAAAGAGGAAAAAGGTCTCGCCCCCTCCACTCTCAATAAAATCCGCACCTACCTCGACAAAGACATTCTTCCAGCGCTTGGTGATAAACCTCTGGATGAAATAACCCGAACCGATTGTGCAAATCTCCAAGCGTCCCTCGAAGCTCGTGAGGCGCACAACGTAGCGGAGAAGTGTCGGACCTGGGTCAACCAAATCTTTGGTAGAGCAATCGGCTTAGGATTGACCGAGAACGATCCGGGCAGCCGTCTACGCGACATCGCAGCTCAAGCACCGAAGACTCAACAACACCCTCATTTGCTAGAGCCTGAACTCGGCGAATTTCTCACCGCGCTCAGGAATACCCCCAGCAGACTCACAGCTCGGACCGCAGCCTGGCTTTGTATATGGACAGCCTCAAGACCGGGAATGGTTCGACTGGCAGAGTGGAAAGAGTTTGATCTTGATAAGGCAATTTGGACGACACCGGCGTCGAAAATGAAGATGCGCCGAGACTTCGTTTGCCCCCTTCCACATCAAGCACTGATCGCATTGAAAGAGCTGCACTCTTTAACCGGACGTAGCCGTTGGCTGTTCCCTGGAGTCGGTGCGAAGAATCCGACCATCAGTGAAAACACTATCAATAAAGTATTCGCAACCATTGGCTACAAAGGGCGTCTTGTTGGGCACGGTACGCGGCATACAGCGAGCACATTGCTTCGTGAGCATGGATGGCCAAAGGAGCATGTCGAGGCGCAGTTAGCTCATAAAGAAGAGGGCATCTCGGGGGTATACAACAAGGCTCAATATCTCGAACAAAGGACTGCCATGATGCAGTGGTATGCGGATCACCTTGATAGCTTGCAGAAAGGGAACGTCGTGCTGGGCCAATTCGGACATGCGATTTGAGCATGCAACTCCTAATTACTCAAAAAGCGCGTGTTCCGTGTGTTCCATGTGTTCCAAAGATGCCGAGAGCCTTTAAATCCGTGGCCGGCGAGACTGGAACACAACCAGCGATAGGCTGGAACACGTTGTCGATGCTACACAAAAGGTGTTCCAGAATCGCAGACATTTTCTTGAGAAACACCATCTCCTCACTGGCGGTTTCCAAGCTTCGCCGGGCGCAGGTGCTCGCGTTTTCTCGGCCACGCAAACGGGGCGGGGGGATGAATGATGAGTAAAGAGTTTTACTTGAGCGCTCCCCTCAACATTGAAGGCTGGGAGGTTGTCGAGACGCTTGAGCGATTCACACTGTACGACGAATTTGCAGACCGCATTGATGATGCTCTCGAACTCATCCGACTGGGCCAGGAGCATTGGTTGAGTCATCAGACAAATGGAGAATGGTCGGTTGAATCCGTTCGAGTCCTGGCTAATGTAAGACCGCTCTCCTACAACATACGCCAACAATTTGAACGCTTCACGGACGACTTGCCCCGCTGCATTCGCTGGACGGTAGGGGAGTCGTCCAATTCGGCTATCACCGATAGCCAATACATTGCCGCGCTGGCGATTGATCGCGCTTGCCGTGTCATTGAGACGTTCGAGCGGTGGTTGAGCGGTTTCGATACGGATCTGTGCGCGGGGAACCTTGAGAATCTAGCCGCTTTGATTGCAGATGCATCGGACGACTTTGCAGAGTTTGTGGAGGAGGTACGCCACGAACAAGCTCATCTAGAAATCGAAGCACGAGAGACCGCGGCAGACTTGATGGGTACAGCCCGGCATTACATGACCTTGGCGAACGTCTACGCCTCTCCGCTTTTGAGCAGCGCAGATAAGATCCGGATTAGTGCAACTGCGCGCAAAGCAGGCAACAGCTCGGCAGCTATACGCCGTGAAGCCACGATAGATCGCAATGAAAGCATTTGCTCCCACGCTAAGCGGCTACTCAGTGATGGACGATCTGAAAGAGAGATCGTTGGCATTATTGTGGGCACTGACTCCGCGCTTAAAACGCCAGGGGGGGCCGCCAAGCTTTCCACAAAACAAGTTCGCAATATTCTAGTCGCTGGCGGAATACTTCGTGCGGACGAAGATAAGCGTTAAAATAAAACCTACTGCCTACTTCGCATAAAAATATTTAGGAGCAAGAGAGTTGTTTAATCGCTTTTTGATTTGGACGGGTATAGTGCGACCGGTAGAATCGTTCGCGGACATAGTCTTAAACAACAGAAGAGCGAGGAGTTTTGCAATCGCAACAAGCGCGCTTGCTCTGATCTCCATTGGGATCAATTATGCCATGTGGATTTTCCCCATATTTGAAGACCCAGACTTTGGAAACACAGCTGTAAGAAGCTATCTTTCTTCTGACTTCTACAAAACCGAGTCCAAAGATGCGGCAAGACAACTGGATCTTTACAACGAAGGAAAAATAAACGGGAGGGCAATCGACCTCAAATTTTTCTACCCTTTCCGAGGGGTAACACTAAAACACGAAATGACCTTGGTTCCCCGCGAAGAAAAAAGACCAGACGGAGGGAGCAAGTATAAATTTGAAAATTCTTTTAAAATCTCACTAAACCTACTTGATCTAATGCTTTTCATTCTGCTTCTCGGAGGACTGTTAGCAGTCGGCGTTTTTATGATATTAAATCGACCACCAAAGGCGTTAGTTGAACACGAAGAGTCTATTTTAAAAAATTTTTTCTCTATTGATGAATACAGCCCGCCGACTGTAGACCTAGAAGACACAGACTGTTTTACATTAGTGGAAAAAATCTGCGCACGCTTCCCTCTCGTAGTGAAACAATTGCAATCTCGTCACGGAGGGCGCGACGGCCTAGAAATTAACGATGAGTACGACACCCAGGATCTACTGCACGCACTTCTGCATATCCATTTTGACGATATCAGACATGAAGAATGGACGCCTAGTTATGCAGGCGGTGGATCTAGAGTAGACTTTTTGTTAAAAGATGAAAAAATCATTATTGAAGTCAAGAAGACTAGACCCACTCTGAAAGGCAAGGATGTAGGCGCGGAACTAATCGTCGATTCACAGCGATACAGAGTACATCAAGATTGTAAAAAACTTCTTTGTTTTGTATACGACCCTGAAGGATGGATTTCCAATCCCAGAGGCCTGGAAAATGATCTTAACAAAAAGGAAGAAAACTTCGAGCTAAAAGTATTAATCGTACCGAAAGGGCATTAGAGCCTAAACCGCATTAGTCAACTCGGAAGCGAGGCTAAATGGATACTTCAATTTGAATATAGCATTTAGCCTGCTCGCCCTACACTACAAAAACAGAAAACTGACTTAGTATAACTAACCCTTCGAGTTTTTCGGATCATCTTTGCGCTGATAGGTTCGCTCCTCTTGAAACTTTCCATCCTCTTTGTGAATTTTCACGGACCCCGTTTTATCAGACATGAACTCTTTTGTTTTTTCTATAATTTGTTGTTTGGTTTCGGCACTTTTTGACGGGCGCTTATTTCCCTCCTTGGTTAAATCCCACTTATCACCATTTTTTGTGATGTGATAATTGTCCATACAACCTCCATTCACTATTAGCCAAAGTTCAGTGAAAATCACACAATCCGAGAAGCAGATAAAACGCTAGTTGATGACTGCGCGATTGTCCAATCCCACCGCATTGGCTAAGTTATTTCTCTCGCTCATGGCCTATGGGTGGAGTCGGACGTTAAGTACGACGGCTCATGTCCACATAATTATTTTTTCCAGCGTTCACTAGTGGCGAGGGATCAACGGAAGGAACCGTCCGCGTCGGCTTTCCTGATCAGTTCGCATGTTTAAAGGGAAGTGAACCGCCGTTCATTTCCCTTTCTCCACTTAGCGTTAGCCCTGTAACTCTCCACGACTACAGGAAACGCTCAATGACTGCCACGACGCTTCAATCCTTCATCCCGCTTTCACCCTCCGCCACTGATTTACTCACCCCCGATCAAGTGGCAGCCACTCTGGGTCTTTCGCATCGCACGCTCGCCGCCTGGCGCAGTTCGCGCCGCAATCCGCTGCCGTATGTAAAAGTCGGAAGCCGCGTGCGTTATCGTCCTAAGGATGTGTCTGCATGGCTCGAAAGCCGCACGCATAGCGCTGCCGTAAGTGTGGGGAACGAGCAATGAAAACCTCTCGTCTCCACTCCTCTGCAAACGACTCCATACCAATCGACCCATCGCTGACGCTCATCCGCATCGCCGAGGTCATGGCCATCGTCGGTCTTGCACGCCCCACCATCTACAAGCTCATGAATGAGCCTGAAAGTGGTTTTCCTAAAACCGTAAAGCTCACCAACAGCAACGCCCGTGGCGCCCCGGTCGCCTGGGTTTTGTCCGAAGTTCAAGAGTGGGCACGCGGTCGCATTGATGCACGTGATGAGGTGGCCGCATGAGCCGGTCGATTGCCAATCAAGCCTTGATGCATCCTTTTTCAGTGCTGCGCTGCATCGGTTTCTCAGCCACCACGATGCAACGCCTTGAGCGCTATCGCAGCCGACACGACAAACAGGGACGCGTGATCAGTGTACTTAGCTGGGCCGACGGTACCTGGTGCGCCCTCGCACTCCACTGCGAAAACATCGGTGCGGTGATCGTCGACGAAGGCCAGCAAACGGAAGCCTACGAAGACGCCCGCTCCATGCTCAATGACGGCTTCCTGCCCCTGCTCAATCTGCGCTGGGAAGCCCACGCCTGAAACGAAAACGCCCCCGGCGGCAACCGGGGGCGTTTGAGGTCAATCTGTATGCCCGATCAATTTATGTCGCATCAAAAAAATGCGCAAGGCTTCGTGCCGGTTGCACTTGCAAAAACTCGGAGTTATCCTGCCGCAGTCGTTGCAAATTCAGCGACCGGGCGTAGGAACCCGAGAATTAGTAGGCGCATCAGCGCCCAGATCACAACTGCCGGCGTTTTTTTTCGCCCGCAGTATCGTGTTATGGCGGCTGTGTGTGGGCAGGCTTCGGCCTGGCCGGGTGCCTACTATCCCGGTATTCCTACCCCGCGCACAGCTGCCACCCAATCCCGTAGGAAGGACGGTGGCGGCTCCAGTCAGAAAGTAGGAGCCTCACCCATGCACGCCCTCATTCCGTCCAAAAATCGCGCCGCTGCACACCGTGCAATGGCTCTCGCCGCTCTACACGCCAACTCCAGTCTTGCTACACGTCTCGCTCGCTACAACGCACATATGGCCAAAGCTCGCGCTCTCGAAGCCTCAGGCGGTGCCCAATGAACAACGTCCTGAGTTTTGCTCTGCCCGAAGACATTCTCAGCGTCAGCCAGAACGTCGGAGCCGGCGTGCCGATTGACGCCATCGCCTGCGCAATTGAGCGCGCCGACTCGGTGCTGACATTGCTCGAAGACCACTTTGAAGGTGAGTCGCGCCTCTCCAACCGTGTTATCGCCGCCGTCATTTGGGATGTACGCGGCACCCTCGGTTTGATCAAAACCCTCGCTCTGCACGGTGATACCACTTCAGTTCCAGCGGAGCAGAAAGGCGGTGCGCTATGAACGCATTGACCACGATCGGCCGCACGGATTTTTCGCCTGCTAATGCCCGCGGCTTGAAGTTATTTCGCGTCAATGCAGGCATCCCCATCGAAGATGCTCTGGAGCTAGCCTCTCAGTTGCAAGACCACGTGAACCAGCTCAACCGCGATGCTGCCATGAGCGACCAAGGCGAGCAGTTTAGTTGGCCTGCTGTGTATCTAGGTGAAATGGCAAAAGCGCTGCTCGATGACGTGACTGACACCCTGTTCTCGCCGAGGGCCGACACATGAGCCAGCACCAGAGCAGCAAAACGAAACGTCCGAGCTTCGCCGACGTAAAAGCCGCCTCGCTGAAGGACATTGAACGTGTCCTCGCGCACTGGCTGCCCAACGGAAAGCGTGTGGACGGCGGCAAGGAATACACCGCTCCCAATCCGACCCGCAGCGACAAGCGCGCCGGTTCGCTCAAGGTCAATTTGAACAAAGGCACCTGGGCTGACTTCGCTACTGGAGACAAGGGCGGTGACCTGATTGATTTAGTGCGCTACTTGGACGGCGGTACCGATGTCGAGGCGTGCGCGAAGCTAACCCAACTGTTGAGCGTAAGCGTCGGCGCGGCGCAATTGGCTACGGCTCAAGGCAAAACCAAAGCTCCAACATGGAACGCCATACAGCCGATCCCGGCTGAAGCCATGAAGCGATGCCCGGTCCGCCATAGAGATCATGGCGCCCCCTCGAAAGTCTGGATCTACCGAGACGCGAGCGGTCACCCACTCATGGCGCTCTACCGCTTTGATCTCGCTGCAGATGAAGACGGTATGCCAAAGAAGGTCTTTGCTCCTCTGACTTGGTGCCAGCGCTCCAATGGCGAAACCACGCAATGGCGCTGGCAGGGATTACCTGACCCGCGTCCGCTCTTGCGCCTGGAAGAATTGGCACTGCGCGATGCCGCACCGGTCGTATTGTGCGAGGGCGAAAAAGCTGCCGACGCGGCAGGCGAACTGATGCCGGAGTACGTGGCAACGTGCTGGCCGAACGGGTCCAACTCTTGGCACAAGGCGGATCTGACACCGCTCAAGGGGCGCACGGTCGTGCTGTGGCCTGACAACGACAGCAGCGGCACCTCGTGCATGGAAGAAGTCGCCAAAAAGCTGCACGAAATCGGCGCCGAATCGGTCCGGTTCGTCGCGCTCAATGTGTTCAAACGCAAGCCCACTTTGAAGGACGATCAAGCAGCGTTTGCCAAAGGTGGCAAGTGGGACGACGGGGACGATGCCGCCGACGCACTGACTAAAGGTTGGACGGCAGCACACGTCGCCGAGCTGGAGAGCAGCGGTGAGCTTTTCGTCTCCCTCCCCCGCGAGCAATCCGACGAACCTGCAGAGCCAAAAGCAGCAGCCAAACAACCGGCAAAATCGAAAACCGATTTGCTGCCCGGTGGTTTTCGATTGGCCCCCGCAGGCGTGTTCTATACCGGCGATGACGGTGAGTCGCGGCCTGTGTGTTCCTCCTTGGAGATACTCGCCCGCACTCGCGATGACAAGGGTCACAACTGGGGTTTGCTGGTTGAATTCGATGATCCGGACGGCGCTAAAAAGCGCTGGAACATTCCTGCTCGCAACATGACCGGCGACTTCGGCAAAGACGTATTGGGGCCGCTGGTGGATATGGGACTGCGCTTGCCTGGAACGCGCTCCGGTCGCAATGCGCGCAACGATCTTCAAAGTTACCTGCAAGGGTTCGACAGCAACGAGCGGGCGCGTTTGGTCACTCGCCTTGGATGGCATGGGCCTGCATACCTGCTGCCTGATCAACAGATAGGTAACAGCCATGAGCACCTTTTCTTCTGTGATTCCGGGGCGCAGCTGCCACCTATCAGCGAGGCAGGGACGCTAGAGCAATGGCAGCAGCAAATCGGTGCACTGTGCGTTGGCAATCATCGCTTAGCGTTTGTCGTCAGCGTGGCCTTTGCCGGGCCGCTGCTGCACTTGTTAGGGCATGAATCAGGTGGCTTCCATCTGTATGGCGACAGCTCCGGCGGCAAGACGACTCACCTACAAGTTGCCGCATCGGTCTACGGCGGGCCGAGATTGGTCCGGTCATGGCGCTCTACCGACAACGCCTTGGAGTCGATTGCCGCCGCGCATTCGGACGGCGTCCTGGTACTCGACGAAATCGGTATGTGCGATCCGCGTATCGTCGGCGAAACGGTGTACATGCTCGGCAACGGTACGGGCAAAGCTCGCGCCAATGATCGAGGGCAAGCAGGACGTCAGGTGCAAGAGTGGCGTTTGCTGTTTCTCTCGACCGGCGAAAAGACACTTGCACAGCACATGGCCGACGCGAACAAGGAGCTAAAGGCGGGTATGGAAATCCGCATGCTCGCCGTGCCAGCAGATGCGAGCAAAGGGCTGGGCATGTTCGACGTGCTGAGCGGATTCGAAGACGCCGCCGCCCTGTCGGACGCGCTCAAAGCCCGCGTAGGCAAGTACTACGGTACGCCGCTTACCGCGTTCCTTTCGGCGCTGTGCAAGCCCGGTGAAATGCTGGGTTGGACAGCAATGCTGCGGCGCACGGTAGAGCGCTTCATTGCCAAGGCGCTTCCTGCATCGGCCAGCGGTCAGGCGCATCGAGCCGCTGCTCGCTTCGGTCTTGCCGCTGCTGCTGGTGAACTGGCGACGGCACTTGGTGTTACTGGCTGGCCGGAAGGTACTGCGACCACAGCGGCGCAGGTTTGCCTCAATGCTTGGCTCGAAGAGCGCGGCGGTGCCGGGAACATGGAAGGTGACGCCATTGTGAGTCGTTTGCAGCAAGTCATCGAGCGATTCGGTGAAAGCCGCTTCACCCGCTGGGACGGTCTCGCCGCCAAAACCGACGATCACGCACCACGGACCACCGACAGACTCGGCTTCCGGCGCACAGTTGAACACGGTATGGGCGACGGCGTTTACACGCTTGTCACCTATTACTTCCTGCCCACCGCGTGGAGGGCCGAAGTGTTCAAAGGCATGAGCCTCACCTTGGTCAACCGGGAACTGATCGAGCGCGGGATTCTGGAAGCCAGCGCGGAAGGTCGCGCTGCGCAATCGGTGCGGCTCCCTGGGCTCGCTAAAACGAGAGCGTACGTGGTGCACGCCAACGCCCTTCTCTCCTCTGAAACCGAAGCCGCGTGAAGTATTAGCGGATCGAGGAGAGCTGCCGGCCACTTCGGGTCTGGCCCGCCCGGAATCCAATCGAACGAATATCAAAATCTGAAATGGAAGACTTTCAATGAGCGACTACCAAAAGCAAATCAAGCAACACCAAATCGAGATGGAACAACTCGAAAAGCAACTACCGAAACTCGCTAAAGCGGCCAAGGAAGCCAAGAGTCTGTATGCCCATACGCGTCACAATCGAGCGCCATACCCACATGGCGTGATCAATGATCTCAGCAACGCGAAATCCGAAATAGCGCGCCATGCTTCCGAGATCAGACGGCTGCAAACGTTGGTCGATTGGGAAGACGGAATTCGATCTGCCGGTAGCAACATTAAAAAGGCACAGAAAGAAATCAGCCAGGTGCAAAACGATCTGCGAAAGCAGCAAGACAAACGCGCCAAGCTTTCGAGCAAACTCGAAAGACTTGAAGAAGAGAAACGTACTGAAATTGAAAAGGCTCGATATGTCGAAAAACAAGCGGCAGCGAGCTACTCCGTTGCGTTGAGCGATGGGGATGACGCGGAAGAACAACGTGCGGAAAAGGCGCTCAGACAAGCCTCAGAGGCGCTTGCAGAAGCAACCCGTGACAAGCGGGGCATTGCAACTGCAACGCAAGCTTTGAAAGATGAAGTGGAGAAGCTCGAAGCAACCATTGCAGAGAGTAACCAGACCTTGAAAGACCTTCGACACCAGCAGCTACGTGCAGCACGGTTCATGTGGGCAGACCGCCTAGACAAGGCAGCTCAAGACTTCGCAGCCATGGCAGCACACCTGCATGCGACGGAAAAGGCGATGGGGCGTTCGAGCTCTCTGACTGACCTCTACGTACCACTGCATGTACCGTTCGGACCGATGTCCATCAATGAAGATACGATCACTGCGAAGGCAGGTGCCATTTCCATAGAGCAACTGATCGCCGCTTGATTGCCCGCGTCGCGACTACCAGTCGTGACGCTCCTCCCACTAAACCGGAACATCGCTCGCGGAACACCAAACGTGTTCCGCGTATCTGGTGTTCCGGTTAATCGCATTTGGTGTTCCACCTCTTAAAGCCTTGTATTACTTGTCCTCTAGCGAATCTGGAACACATGGAACACGTGGAACACCAGATATCGAGAGGAACAGAGAAGTTCCTCCCTCATCCCCTCGCCCCTTGCCAAAGGCGAGGCCCTCAGCGGAGAAATACTCGCGGTTCCAAGGCGACTACGATTTCACTCGAAATCGAGATCCTCGGGTTTGATTCCTGGAAGAACCTCTCCTGAACCATCCTCGAGAACAATGCGAATGTGAGGGGAACCGCTCAACTCTTCGTACTTCGTGAGAATCGTCGCCTCCTTCAGAAATAGCCTACCGCCCTGCAGAGTTCTGCTCACGATTTGCACACGCAGACCCGGTTTGATGTCTTCGAATCTCATCTAAACTCCATCAGATCTTGGAGAGGGAACAGTGCAGAAAGGACGCCCAGTTACTCCGGAGCAAAGATCAGGCTCTCGGCTATGACGCCCTTAGGAATGGTGCTATTTGACCCGAGCGTCTGCAGGAAGCACGAAACCATGCATTTCCTCTTGAAGCACGAAGAGGATGTCGTTGTAGCTCATTCCACGGACTTGAGCAGGGGGCCAGCTAAATTTATGAATGAGGTAGAAATGAACGGCATCAATGCCGTCCAACGATTTATATTTTTCACGTTTTGCAAGCTTGTCTCCAAAAACCGCCAAGCCATAAGCCAGCCCACCCTCTGCTTTGTGCAACCCTTTCCAGATCTCGTACTTTTCTCTATCTGACATTTGAACCTCCTGGTTCGGATCCTTGTGGACGCAGCAGCCTATCAGCGCGCACTTCAGGCTTACAACCCGACCGCCTGACCAGATCTCATTGGGGAGAATTTTATGGGTCCTCCCTGGAGCCCCCTTCCTACACGGGTTATCAGACTCGCAGGTTTCCTCTAGCTGAAATATTTGAGGGAATGTCCGTCTTTTCAATAAAAGTGGTTACCTGACAAATTCACTCAACTTCATTTGCCGTATCTCCTGTTGGACCTAAACTCTATTCCTAAATGAATGTAGGAGCTGATGGACAAGCTTGCTAGGATGCCATCAAAAAGCCACATCATCGTTCTGTGATGAGAGCGATAAGGAAATCGAATGAGCAGCTCCATTAAGGTTTTACCGGCCAAGCACGGAGATTGCTTCCTCGTCTCAAGCGAACACGGGGGAAAACAATTCAATTTGCTAATTGACGGCGGGCCGTCATCTACTTTTTCGTCTGCAGCGGCTGGCGGGTCAGTGGGACCTTTAAAAAAAATCTTAGATGAGATAACTAAAAATAATGAGATCGTAGATCTTGCAATTCTCACCCACATTGATAGTGACCATATAGGCGGTTTTCTAAAAGCCTTTCAATCCAAAAAGCACTTACCAGAATTAACGGAAAAAGTCTGGTTTAACGCTTCTAGCGCAATAACGGACTTTTTCGGAACCCCGGAAATACAGGAAAATGCTATTAGATGTCGCTACGACGACGACCCAAATACGAGCGCAAAACAGGCTCAAACATTGGAGAGCTATCTAGCAAAACTTGGCATATGGGACCAAAGTATTATCATAGCTAAGAAAGAGCCATACCAAGAAGGTCCGTTTCAAATAACCGTATTATCTCCGACTCCTACAGAACTTAAAAACTTACTTTGTGTCTGGCCTATTGAAGAAAACCCTCCAGATACCGCAAGCACGCCCAGAGATCACGACCGAACAATCGACGAATTATATGATGACATTGGATTCACCGATGACACTGCAATTGCTAACGGCAGCTCAATTGCATTTATTTTGGAGTCGAAGGGAAGAAAGGTCTTATTCCTTGGAGATGCATTTGCCACAACAATTGTAAACAGTCTAAAAAACCTTGGTTATTGCAAAACAAACCAACTAGAAATAGAGCATACAAAAATTTCGCACCATGGGAGTAGAAACAACACTAACATAGAGCTACTAGAAATATTAAACTGCCGGTCATTCATTATCTCTACCAATGGTTCGATCCACCGCCACCCGGACAAGGCCGTTATCGCCAAGATACTTAAACATAACAGCATGAACGTCATTCATTATAATTACGCAAGCGCAGTCCAGACCATCTTGAGCGATGAAGAAAAAGAACAATATGGAAATAGACTGAAATTTATTACTGACGACTTGGCATTTTAATATGAATGTATATGAAAAAATCCTTTCACGAGCCGTTATAGTAAATCACGGAAGCGGCGTAATCGTTCAACCAATGACGTCAGAATACACTTACATTTTGACCGCCAAGCACAATTTGCCTACGGACAATGCAACGATTCGAGATCATTTGTGGCGGGAAATACCCAACGGACGTATTTTAAGACATCCCGATGCATCAGTGGACTGCGCGATAATTATACTTCCAAAACAAACGGAACTCTCATTTACTAGGTACAACGGCCCATCCGTTCCGCCAAGAACTGTCGCTGTAACTGTAGGGTTCCCAACGAACCGTAGAAATAAAAGCGATGTAGATGACCGATTTAAGCTTCAAGATGGAACGACCTCTCCGTCAATTCGCGGGAAGTGCGTCTTCACTTCTGAAGTACACTTAGACATTGACTCGGTCGAGGGGTTTTCAGGCGGCGGCTTGTACGTCCTATCCGCCGATGGGTTGGATGCACACCTATTGGGTGTGCAAGCAGCCATGGATGAGACTACAGAGCCTGGGAGATCAAAGTGTTTTGATCTAACATGGTTCGACAGTATGCTACAAAGCCATACACTCCCCCCTCTAGCGCCTAGTTTTCTTCAATGCTTCTCTCGACTCAATGAACAATCCTTCAACTTTAATGTATGGGAAGAAAAAAACGTTGAAGAGCTACGCATAGAACTTCACAAGCTCGCTTCGGAGCTAGTAGCCAGCGGTATACCTGCTCCTCACACAATACTGGAAAAGCACCATGCAGATCTGTTAGTTAACGGCGAGAGCGAACAGACTCTTTTCGATGAAGATCTATGGATCGCTTACATCGAATTTTTGATAATCTGCGCCATCATCGACAACACCAACCTCATAGACAACAATTATTTAGAGCATATAGAAAAAACTCGAAGATTCGTGTATCTGTCCAAAACCGACAACTGGCTCAGACATTATCGAGCAATATTGGAAACAGGAAAACGTTTGATCGGAAACATGGGCACGATAATAGTTGCGTCTCGAGGCAGCTCAAATGACGCTATCCCACCCAATAGTTTTTTGGAAGCAAATAATTTTGTGGACAACATCTGCCAACCTGTTGGGGACCAACTGGGTAGAATCGACTCAGGAATCGGTGGTGACAGTTCGGCATTACGAGTTGCCCATTTAGGCGGCCTCCACTCTACATGCGTTGTTCAAAAAGAAACTATCTATCGCTCACCACAAGCGGAACAGATCCTGCAGATATTCCGGAGAGAGTACAATGCAATTATCAAATGGTGAGATCGATCTCAGCTATCTTACTAACGAGTTTCAAGACGTATCATTTAGATCGTTCACATCTGAAGAAAAATCACTCATCACATGTTTCGCCTGCTGGTTCGACTCTCAAGAAAATCTTGTACAATATTGGGAGCCAATTCAGAACTTGTTGTCTTCTCACTTTAATTCTCAGTCCCCTTCTTCAAAGTGGAACGTTTACCTCGCTTTATTTTCACCAACGGCCTTAAGCAAACAACACAAATACAGCATCCAAAATGATAAGTTTTTTGCAAGAAAAATAGTATTCGATGACAAACCGGTAGACCCGAACTCAGAAGACGCTATCCAGTTACTAAGAAACGACCTACTCGGCTTGGATCTTAATCTTGTCAATAAATCAGAAAGCACAAAAGACGAATACAAATCCCAACTATCAAATTACATAACAACCAACCTACCAGAAAATAAATCACTGAGATCTTCTTTTATTAAATCACTAATTGACAACATGGAGTCAATATGAAGATCAGAAAGGTAGTTATCGAGGGATTCAGGGCATATCAAAAAAAGGAAGACGGCACATTTGATTTTTGTCACTCAGATGGTTCCCCGGCAGACTTCGTCACCATATTTGCTCCGAACGGTTTTGGTAAAAGTTCGTTTTATGATGCAGTAGAATGGGCTTTTACCAACAACGTCGAACGTTACATTCGACTACCACACCGTCTTTACAACGAAACAGCCGCGCGAGGAACCAAAGTTGCAAGTGAGCCTCAATATATTTTAAAAAATACTGAAATGCCGGCAGACTGGCCCACTTCAGTTAATGTTGACACTACATTAAAACCATTTCACAGATCCTTACCAACTATTCGAATTGACTCAAGAGACCTTCGATTCACTGAAGATCAAACAGAGGAAGACTCTTATCAGTTCAGAGAAATCTTTTTATCCCAAGATGCAATCGATAGTTTCCTTCGCGAAACCAAACCCGAGGATCGTTATAGCGACTTCATGGCAAGCTTTGGCAGTTCCTCAGAGCAAACACGCCATAAACTGCACCTAACAAAACAAGAAAACAACAATATTCTTGATACTCTTAACCAAGAGCTATCACTCTTACAAGAAAAATTGGAAGAGCCGATTGACTCACAAGTATTCACTTCATTTAATGAAATAGCCCACAAACTAAACGCGACTGGCGAAGAAATTCCAAGTGTAAGCGAAGATTTCTCTGCCATCACGGAACATGAAATTTTATCCCGCGCATTAACGAGGAAAAACTTTTTTACAAACCAATTCTTAGAGACAAGCGCATTAAAGCATTCGATCAACCAAAAAATCGGACTTCATGAGGACCTTATTCGGGCACAGCGTTCAAAAAAAACAGCCTCAGATGAAGTTGAAAAGTATACAAAATGGATTTCTAACGCTGATCGCTATCAACAACTTTATTCATCTGAGCAATCCGAACGTGCTCACCTAAATAAAACTTTACTCACGATAGAACACTTTTCTGGCCTCAAGAACGGCGCGCCTGCCTATATCAATCTCAAGGAACAGCTGAGAATAGCTAAGGAAAAATTTGAGGAGTTTAGCAAGCAGCTTGATGGTGTAAATCAATCACTAGCATTTGAAAATGATCGTAAAAGCAAACTAGATAAAAGCACCCTCCAAGTAAATGGAAAGTCTCTTGAACTAATTACTTTAAAATCGCAGTCACCCAGGCTCTATGCTGAAATAGCCTCAAATCAATTGCTACTTGAACAATTGGAAACTGGTCACACAGTTGCGGCCAGAGATACGGCGCTTACTGATAGCAGCATTGAACAGCTAAATGCTCAACTCGAAAAAGTGAGAGAAATCTTCATTGACCGACTCTTTTATGAGTCTGAAGACGCTCCGACCCTCAATATAAATCCAGAATTATTGACTCAACTCCAAAGTTTAGATCAACGAACGAACCTTCTCACAGAGCAAATCCAGGGGCTTTACATAAGCCAAGACCTTTTAAGACAGCATGCAAGCCAGATAGATAACTTGGTCTCACTCGGATTAGAGATAGTCAGAGAACACTCGCCTAGCGCCTGCCCATTGTGTAGTGCCCCATTTGGATCTGTAGGCGAGCTTACAGACTCAATCCAATCAAACTCTCATCTGTCTGAAACGGCAAAGAAAACCGAAGGTTTGATCATTGAGCTGGCATCCATGCAAGCCCTTGCGGAAGAAAGTATTGCCTCAACAATCCAATCTATAGAAACCGTCCGCGAGGAGGCCGTTTCTAAGATAATGAGTGCTCTTAACTTATTACACGCCCGCAAGACTAAATTAGATATAGATGCATCCGATATACTTCTCAAGATCTCCTCTACAAATGAACAACTTGACTCCCTACGCGCAAAAACCTTCCATCTACCGCCAAATCTTTTAGAAGAGAAAATAGCTAATGATCGGTTAATGTTAGAAAAAGAACTAGTAGAAACCAATAAAAATTTAGTGGCATGCTTGGTAGAGATTCATAATTTAGAAACGAAGGGCGGCGACATAGGTTCTGAAATATGGTCTCTAGCACAACAGATATCTGCGATCGAGCTAGACAGCGAGTACATTAAGCATCTTTCAGAGCCTATCAGTAATGATGGCAATATAGAAACTGTCACCAACGCATACAACTCCAAAATCGCAGAGCTAGAAATTCAAAAAGTAGCTTCAAACGCTTCTACAGCTCAGATTAATGCGCTGCTTAAAATTTTACACACTGAGATGCTCGCAGAGGGAAGCTGGCAACCTAGAGACACGCTACTAATGCTACTCAATCGAGCCCGCGAAGAGCTTGCAACATTTGAGTCTTATGTATTGGAATACTTCAATGATTTGAATAAAATTTTCGGCAAGACGCTAAATCAGGATGAAAATCTTATTGCAATTCTGCTCGACGAGATTGCAAAAATTGATGCATCAGAGAAAACAATCAACGAGAAAATTTTTCTATATACCGAGCTTGAAAGTCAGCTCAAAGCACTTACGCCCTATGTAGAACACCTAAAAACCACAAAACGACTAAATGAAGTATCCGAAGATCTTCAGAAACACCAAGAATTGGACAAAAAGCTTAGCTTCGAAATTTCTGAAGTTTCGAAACACTTAAAAAAACAAATACAGTCTTTCTTTTTCGCGGATCTTATAAACGGAATATATAAAAAAATTGCCCCCCATCCGTCATTTACGGACATAGATTTTGAGTGCGATTTCGGAATTGACACCAAGCCCCGACTGAATGTGGTCATAAAAAACAAAAACTCGAATCAAGTAATATCACCAAACCTATATTTTAGCGCAGCACAACTTAACATCCTCAGCCTGAGTATTTTTTTAGCGCGCGCTTTACATGCAGAGTTCAATGGCCAGCCGCTTGACGTGATACTTATCGATGACCCGATCCATTCAATGGACTCGATAAATATTCTGTCAACCATAGATCTTCTTCGCAGTATTTCCATTCGATTCGGCAAGCAGATAATAATTTCCACGCACGATGAAAACTTCTACGAATTACTAAAGAAAAAAATACCTTCAAATGAATTCTCTTCTAAGTTTCTGAAGCTTTCGACGTTTGGAGTAGTGGAAGCAGATTATGCTTAAAGGATTCTGCGGCTTCAATTTTATGAGAGAACAGCCCGGTTCGCTCTCAGCGTGTTACAAAATCCTTGATCCATGACCTTACGACGTTAAATGCTGCAAACAACCTTTGAACCAGTTGCGAATGAATGCTCTGATCAAGGCCTATGCACCTTCTCTTCACATAACCCACCTGAGCGTGATCAGTGTCGTCGAGCCCTTGGTTCTTGGATCTCAAACTGATGATCCCTCAGGTGGAACCACAGAGAATTGAGTCGCCTTTGGCGCCGACGATCGAAGAGCTAAGGTCCACATCGGATAAGTAGTGAAAATCTTGTATCCCAGCGTGTATCCCTAATCGTACAATCGATCCACAAGCATTGATTTATCTGACTTACGATGGTCTCCCTCGGGCACCAAAATTAAGAAAGGTCTTGCTTAGCAAGGCCTTTTTTTTCGTCTGTAAGAAAGTGAACGTGTGGCGCTGATCGCGCGCGCCCCGCACCTCCCCGCGATTTGTTTTTGATCAGATATCCGGTACGTGAACGCTCACAACCTGCGGGCAATTTCCTTCCAGATATAGCCGTAGTTGTATTTGAGCCAGAGAACCAGCGCTTTATCGAATTGCCTGCGAAACCAACTGCGCTCTCTCTCCGCCAGCCTTTCGTTGATCATGCTATTGAGCGATTCGGGGGTCGAAACCCGTCCAGACAGAGGGCACGGCAGCCGCAATATTGGTGAAACACACCGGTGCGACTTCTGAAAAAAGGATCTCGTACAGCACACCGGGATCGATGTTCTTTACCTGACTGGCTATGTAGTCGTAATCCACAGGGAAATCGTTGAACGGATCAGAGAGTGCGACCCTTACATTTATCAGTTCCGGCTCACTCAGAAAATGTCCCAATGCGAAAACTCCTCCAGTTCTTCATCCAGTGAGTCAGCGACCACTCCACCTGCGACGCCACCGGCAACCGATCCAACCAAAACAACAGCTTTTGCACAAATGGGAGCCCCTGGGCCACAGAGTGTGCTAACGCCCATACCCGCAAGAATACCGCCTACGGCACCACCGCCAACAATAATGCCTTGACGTGCCGCTTCTTTCGGTTTGTTTTCGGCATTGAGGATTTGATAAGTCGCGAGGGCCGCAGTCACCAGGACTCCGAGCTTCCCGATGATCAACATTTTCTGAGTGCCTTTCGTGAACTTCACATCGTCCCGACCGGCAGCTTCCAAAATGGTGTAGTGAACCTTTGACTGCTCTGCTGCAGTAAGGCTGTTGTAAGGTTTTTTGAAAAGTCGCTCCGAGTAGCGGCCAAAAAGAGACTGCAAAGTCCTGCCATCGGCTTTCTTCTTTTGTGAAGTGTTTCAGGGACAGACCACATGTTGAAAACGTGGTCTATCTCTGAGGGATCCAAGATGAATGAATGCTTGGGTTTGGCGATGGATGCCTTGGGCGGTGACGAGAAACCGCTGGGCGTGAGTTGCGAAAGTTTTCCGCCGAGTTCAGCGAGGCGCGTTCGCAGGAGCAGCTGGATCAGCCGCCCCTCGCGCTCAAGGGTTATTTGAAAGATATTCTTTAACGTCAGCCAGTACGATCAACCGCTTTTTTTGAGTCCCCCACCGACGTTGAAATCGACTGGTTGGCAAAAAAAAGGAAAAGATCGCGTTACCGCCGAGCCATTTAGTTCAATGTATTTTACTTGCAGAAAACAGTTCTCCTTCATATGAAGTCTGGTCCTGAGAACTTCGTTGATTTCAGGTGGAATAACGGATGGTATTACACTTCCGTTAAAAGCTTTCACCACATAGGCTTTTCCCGGATCTATCAACTTACCCTTCAAGTCGTCATCCAGAATATGCCATTCGCTCAACCCTTCTTCGCTTGTGGTTTTTATTTCGACTCCCGCAAGGCCTGCGGGTTTGGTTCCAACATTGGCGAGCATGAAAGTAGTGCTAATGGAATCACCCTTTAGAAACGACACTTTGATTTCCGCGACCTGAGATTCGAACAAACGCTTTACAGGTTCCGCTGCCCAAATTGAAATCACTGTTAACAAGAGGCTTGAAATGACCACGGGGCCAGCAACCCAGCGTCGCCAGCCCTGGAACGCACCACAATGGTGACACTTGGTTGCATCCTTATTTACAGTTTCTCTACACGCCACACACCGCTGTTTATCTGGGTTCACAAAACACCTTTAATTCATTCCTTTGTCCAACATGCTCGTCGCTGCCTGTCGATATATATGCCATCCTCACAGCGACCAACGGTTTCAGGGACAGACCTCATTTTGAAAACGTGGTCAGCCCCTTATTGACGCCCGGCGGCTTTCTGGCGACTGATTGCTTTCTGCAATTCTGCGGCTAACCTCCATCACTGCTAGCCATCGCGATTTCCGCCAGTGCGGCACACATGGTTAGAACTCTTCAGTCATTACCGATCCGACACACGGAAGCGAGGACTAGCAAATGGCATCATTTATCGTGAATAGAAACGTTCAAGCAAATGGCGACTACGAAGTGCACAACACGACGACTGGCTGTCAGTTCATGCCGCTGCCTGCCAATCAGGCATCACTGGGAAATCACCTATCGTGCACTGGTGCTGTAAGCGCCGCTCGAGTGGCAAACCCGACCCTACGGATTAATGGTTGTTACTATTGCTGCAATCCTTGCCACACCAGCTAGGTTTTCGACCACCGAAAGGGGATTTATGCCTATATCTGGGGCTGTGCAATCATAGGGCCAAGCATGCTGTATCCCTACGTGTCCCCGAACCGTGAATCTGGCTGTAGGCCACGGATTACATGGAAGATTCCACTCTCCCTCGGGCACCAAAATCAAGAAAGGTCTTGCTTAGCAAGGCTTTTTTTTCGTCTGTCGGAAAGTGGACGCGCAATGCAGAACGCTCACCACCGCGCGGGTAGCACGTGACATGGCACGGACTCAGGTATCGGAGTCGGTTGCAGACTCAATCTGAGCATTTCCCCCAAACAACCGCGCTGCTATCGCCCGCCCCCTCTCCAGCCCCTCCTCCGTCAACCAGACCGACTTGTTCCTGTTCACCGGATTACTAATGAAACCCTGTTCATGCAATCGGTTCATGATCTCGAAGTCGAACCCTTTCCAGGCATTTCCTTTATCGGAACTGAGTGCTGCCAACAGGGCAAGCACGGCGTCTTCCATCAGTTTGTCGTCGTATTCCATGGTCGTCACTCCATTCGTATCCAACAGTTAACGTCGAGTGTGTGAAGGCTCACCATAATACTCGCCGACCTCCGATGGAAATACCGCTCAATCCCGTGAAGGTTATTGATCGGCTTACGAGTGCCCAGCCTCGCCTTTGGGCTGCACTTGTTGATCTCACTCCGTATAATCACGCCCCTCTGAAAGTAGTCCACCGCATCGGTGGTTGCATCTACGCATTAACACTCACATTGACGGACGTCGCTAAGGCCCCCCCATGGAAACGTCACTGGAAACAGTCGCCCTTTTCTCCCTCAAGCTCGCTTACGAGGAAGAAGGCCTGAGCCCGATTCTGCGCGATGACATGGTCATGGGGGACTACCAAAAAGACGTGTTCGAATTGCTGGTGCGCCGGGGTGATGTCGAAACCATTCAGTTCAAGATGAACGAGTGCCTAGGCTTGGCGATGGATGCATTGGGCGGCGTCGAGAAACCGCTGGGGCGGGAGCTGCACAAGCTGTCAGCCGATTTCCGTCAGGCGCAGTCGCTGGAGCAGCTTGATCAGCCGCTCCTCGCGCTCAAGGGTTATCTGAAAGACATTCTCTGATCAGTTGCTTCACGCGCTGACCTTTCAGCGTCGAGCCTTCAAAACCCGAATATCCGTGGGAAATCCATCCGCCCCCACAATCTTCTTCCAGCCCACATACTGAAACTCGCCCCGCTCATCAATGTAATCGCCCTTCTCCACCGACCGGCCACCGACGATCGCCACGCGTTTTTCCTCGCCACAGCCGCCATCCGACGGGCGCACGGTATAGATCACGTACGGCTTCACATACTGCGTAGCGCGGAAGTGTTGGCCGCAGATTTCGTCGACGGTGATGAGCATGGTTTTCAGGCGGGCTTCGCCGTCCATGTCTTCGTGCAGTTTCAGGAAGGAGATCTCGCCGACGTCGCTGTAGCCGAGTGACCGGGCGCGTTTGTATTCGGGGGAGTTCTGGTGGGCGATGCGGCCTTGCTCGGCGGCCTGGTTCATTCTGGCGGCGAACTCGGCATTGCCTTGCGCAATGGTTGCCTCGGCTTGGCCGGCGACGTTTTCGCATTGCGCGAATTCGCGGGAGCCGAAGTATTGAGGCGTCAGGTTCGAGCGGCGCTGGTTCATGCTCCGCAGGCTGTTCTCCAGATCGCCGATCACCTCATAGGCGCTGGGTGCGCGACCGCTCTGGACGTCGGCGATTTTCTCCTGCATTCGCTGGCAGTTGGCGAGGTAATACTGCCAGCTGCTTTCCGGGGGCTCCTTCCACTCGGCGAATGCCGGGTTAATGACAGCGGCGCAGGTGATTGCACAAAGCGTGCGCAGAGCAGAAGCGGCTTTTGGCATGAGTAGTCCATTACGGGAATCAAGAAAGTGGCGCGACGCTACTATTTTGCTATCGTGCCGTCCACTGTCGGCAAAGTGCCGAGCGTTTGTACCGTGACGGGTTTCGAAGGATGGATACGATGGATGTTGTGTTTTTCTTTATCGCCTGGATAGGCATGTGGGTCTGGGTCGTCAGGCAGCGTGGTGCGTGGAATCTGCTACTCGCCAATGTGTTGGGCGCTGCCAGCGGCATGATTGTCGGCCTGGTGGTTTCGCAGCTTTGTGTCGGTCTGTTGGGCTCTAGCCGGCCACCGGTCCCAGGGGTCATGGGATCGCTTCTGGAAATGCTGGCGACTGCCGCGGCGCTGACCGGCGTATGGATGCTGGTGGCCCGTCGCTCGCAGGTCGAACACCCTGTCGCGCGTCAGCTACTGGCCGGCCTTTGCGGCGTTGTGGCCGGCATAACGGCGATCATGTTTTTTGTTCAGATCAATCCGCCCAATCTCGGCATGTGAATGTCTTCGTGGCGTCAGACCTCTATTTTGATATCTTGCCGTCCATCTTCAGCACTCACCGCCAGTGGGTGCTGTTTTGCAGGCTATTGAAGGGTTAAGGAAAGGATCGAATGGATTTTCTGAGTTTTCTGGCATTTATCGCCGCCTGGGGTTTGATGTGGCGCTGGGTGGTGAAAAACCGCGGCAGCTGGAATCTGTTTTACGGCAACATCGTTGGCGCGGCGGGTGGTTTTATCGTCGGCATGGTGGTGCTGTCGATCTTCCTGTCGTTGTTCCCGTCGGCGCATAAAGCCGAAAAGGCGCCAGTCGAAGACGTGATCGCACAGAACGATGTCACCACCAGTCTGTTGCCCGAAGCCGAGTCGGACTCGACGTCCGCGGTGCTGGAAAACGCGCCGGGCTTTGCCGTGATCGAGCCGGATAACCAACCTTCTCCGCCGGATTCCGCACTGCTGCCGAATTACGCCAGCCGGGCACCGAAATCGATATCGGAAAAAACCGTCCTGGATCAGAGCGACGCGCAGGGCCGTAAAGCGCTCACCGCGCTGCGCGACAAGCTTGGGCAAAATGCCGACAGCGATAAATCGATGCTCGCGTATGTCATGTGCGGCACGGTGGTCACCAGCACACTACGCTTCCCGGCGTCGGAGCGCTTCGCCGACAGTTCTGCCATTGTCACCAAGCGCTTCAAGGATCAGGTTTACACCCTCAGCAACAAGGTCACCGCGCGCAACATGAACGGTGATGACGTCACTTATCGCTTCGACTGCTCGGTGCAGGAGCAATCCGCGTCCGCCGAATGGCGACTGCTGGCGCTGAAGCTGCAGAAGGCTGACTCTTAAGCCTCGTTTAAGGGTTCAAGGCGCCGGCTGCGCTATCATCGCCAGCCTGTGCGTCTTGAGCTTTGCCCCTGAATGTCCCCGATACCTGCTGACCTGAATCCGCTGCCTCCCGTCTTGGCCGGCCCACTGCTGCGCCGGCTGGAAACCACGCGCGTGGTGCTGTGGGTGGTCGGTACGCGTCAACTGTCGCTGACGTTGCGCCTGCAAGGCGTAGGAGACATCCCTCTCGATGCCGGGAAATGCACGGTCATTCCTGTAGGCCGTCATGCGTTCGTTCATTTGATTGACGTTGTGCTCGACAGCGCCCTGCCCTGCGACACGCGCATCGACTATGACCTGCTGATCGACCGCCAGACGCCCATCGTCGAGTGGGCGCCGCATCTGCTGTACGGCAATGACCGCTGTCCGAATTTTGTCGTGCGCTCACGGATTGATCAGTTGCTGCATGGCTCCTGCCGCAAGCCACATCATCCGGCGGCAGACGGTCTGCTGTGCGTCGATCAACTGCTGTCCGGCGAAACCGATCCGCAACAACGCCCAGCGCTGCTGATGATGAGCGGCGACCAGGTTTACGCCGACGATGTGGCCGGCCCGATGCTGCGGGCGATTCATGCGTTGATCGAGCGCCTCGGTCTGTTCGACGAACACCTCGAAGGTGCCGTGGTCAGCGACAGCGCCAGACTCTACGAACATCCGGCCAGCTACTACCACCGCGCGGATCTGTTGCCGGCGCTAGAGAGCAACGAGACTTTGCGCGAGCGATTTTTCGGCGGTGCGCGCAAGCCGATTTTCACCAGCAGCAGCGCCGACAATCACTTGGTGACCTTCGCCGAAGTGATGGCGATGTACTTGCTGGTGTGGTCGCCGGTTGCCTGGGGGTTGATCAATCCTGCTGTTCCGTCACTGACGCCTGAACGCTTGAAGCGCTACACCCTGGAGCAAACCCGCATCGATGGCTTTAAGGCCGGTTTGGGCAACGTCGCCCGAGCCTTGGCGCACCTGCCGAGCCTGATGATTTTCGATGACCACGACATCACCGATGACTGGAATCTATCCGCGCAATGGGAGGAAACCGCCTACGGTCATCCATTCTCCAAACGCATCATCGGCAACGCCTTGATCGCGTACATGTTGTGCCAGGGCTGGGGCAATAATCCGGACGCGTTCAAGGATGTGCTGGAGAACACTCGCCGCCTGAGCGCCAGTGGTGACGATCAATATCTCGACAGCCCGGTGCAGGACGCGCTGATCGATGATTTGCTGCGCTTTCAGCATTGGCATTTCGTGCTGCCGAGCAGCCCGGCGCTGGTAGTGCTCGACACCCGCACCCGCCGCTGGCGCAGCGAGATGGCACTCAAGCAACCCTCCGGTTTACTGGACTGGGAAGCGCTGAGCGAACTGCAGCAGGAACTGCTTGATCATCCGTCAGCAATCATCGTTTCCCCCGCGCCGATCTTCGGCGTGAAGCTGATTGAAACCGTGCAGAAGGTTTTCAGCTGGTGCGGCTATCCGTTGCTGGTCGACGCCGAAAACTGGATGGCTCATCGCGGTGCGGCGCAGGTGATCCTGAACATTTTCCGACACACCCGCACACCCGGGAACTACGTGGTGCTGTCCGGCGACGTGCATTATTCCTTCGTCTACGAAGTGCTTATCCGACACCGCAAGGCCGGGCCACGCATCTGGCAGATCACCAGCAGCGGCATCAAAAACGAGTTCCCGAAAACCCTGCTGGAATGGTTTGACCGCCTCAACCGCTGGCTCTACTCGCCGCGCTCGCCGTTGAACTGGTTCACCAAACGCCGACGCATGCGCATCGTGCCCTATACGCCGGAACATGCCGAAGCGGGTGAGCGGCTGTGGAATTCGGCGGGGATCGGCCAGGTATTTTTCAATGCGCAGGGGCAGCCGAGCGAGATCATTCAGCACAATTCGAACGGGGCGCTGAAGACGCGGATGCTGGCGCCGGAGTTGGGGGATTATCCTGATTGATATGGTTTCCTTTTGCCCATAGTGAGATTGCAATGACGATACCTTCGCGATTACTTATCACCCGCGACAGCGTACATGCCGGCGATGATTGCGAGGCTCCCCATGCGCGCTGGATCAACCTGCAAGTGAGTGAAACCCTGGAGGATGCCCTGCGCCTACTACTCCACAATGGTTATCTGCCAAGCATTGCTGGTGGATGTGCGACCTGGATCGTACGCGGCCCTCAGGCCCTAGCTGTAGTTGCCCAACAATGGCGGGAGCCGCGTTTTCTGGTCGACGCCCAGTCGACACTGGTCAATTTGGAAGAGTTGAGATTTGTATATTGGTGCCAGGTAGATCCAGAGATTGTTTTCGACTGCCTGCTAACAGGCGCCGAACTTCCTGACAGATACAGCGGATTTAAGACGTCAAAGTAGTCGGAAGGGGATTACAGTTTTTAAGGAAACATCTCTGGAATCGCTGGTTCATACTCTGCCTCCCTTACACAGGAAGCAGAGCCATGCGAAAAAGAAAGCCAGACCCTTTAGAAATCGATACAACGACTTACCTTTTAAGCTCCCCGGCCAATGCTAGAAGGCTGCTGAGATCTATCGCAGAAATGCACAATGGAATTCGTGCAAATACGGACGCCTCTTCGTTCAATTTCGTGCCTCTCAGTCAGTTGAGACCGCCAGCCCCACACCTCTGACAATCATCCCCACCTCCCGCTCATCAATCGTCAGCGGCGGCAACAGCCGTATCGTCTTGCCACGCGTCACGTTGATCAGCAATCCATGATCCCGCGCCGCAATCAGCGTCAGATCGCGAATCGGCTGTTTCAACTCGATGCCGATCATCAAGCCCTGCCCGCGAATCGCCAACACATTGGGGTTGTCTGCCAGTTCGGCGCGCAGGCGGGTCAACAGGCGCTCACCCTGCACCCGGACATTTTCCAGCAAGCCCTGTTCTTCGATGATATCCAGCACCGTGCAACCGACCCGGCAGGCCAGCGGATTACCGCCGAACGTACTGCCATGGCTGCCGGGGGTGAACAGATCCGCCGCCCTGCCCCGCGCCAGACAGGCGCCGATCGGCACGCCATTGCCGAGCCCTTTGGCCAGGGTCATGACGTCCGGCACGATGCCTTCATGCTGGAACGCAAACCACTGGCCAGTGCGGCCGATACCGGTCTGGATTTCGTCGAGCATCAGCAGCCAGGCGCGCCGATTGCACACTTCCCGCAGAGCTTTGAGATAGCCGGGCGGCGCCAGTTGCACACCGCTTTCGCCCTGGATCGGCTCGACCAGAATCGCCACGATGCGCGCGCCATGTTTTTGCTGCAGCTGATCCAGCGCCGCCAGATCACCGAAAGGCACTTTGACGAAATCTCCCGGCAGATCATTGAAGCCCAGGCGCACCGCCGGGCCATCACTCGCCGACAACGTACCGAGCGTGCGGCCATGAAAAGCGTTGGCCATGACCACCACCAGCGGCTGTTCGATACCTTTGCTCCAGCCGTACAAGCGCGCAAGTTTCAGTGCGGTTTCGTTAGCCTCAGCACCCGAGTTATTGAAGAACGCGCGATCCATGCCCGACAGCTCAGTCAGCCGTTTGGCCAGTTGCTGCTGCCAGTCGATGCTGTACAGATTGGAGGTGTGCAGCAGCATTCCGGCCTGCTCACTGATGGCCGCGACGATCCGTGGATGCGAGTGCCCGACGTTGGTCACCGCAACCCCGGCGACGGCATCCAGGTATTCACGACCGGCCTGATCCCACAGGCGCGTGCCCAGGCCTCTGGTGAAGCTCAGGGCCAACGGTTGGTACGTGTTCATCAGGGCGGCGGTCATGACTTCAAACTCCAGTGAAGGTCGGTGTGTTTGCAGTATGGTTAGCCACCAGAACTGGATAAACTCGGTAAAACTTCAATCATTTAAAAGCAGAGCTTGATAATGGACCTGTTGCAGGCAATGAGCGTCTACGTGAAGGTTGTAGAAGCCGGGAGCATGACGGCAGCTGCGTTGCAGTGCGAAATGTCCACGACCATGGTCGGAAATCACCTCCGCGCACTGGAGCAACGGCTCGGCGTACAGTTGCTGCAGCGCACCACCCGCCGGCAGCGACTGACCGAGTTCGGTAGCGTTTACTACCAGCGCTGTCTGGATGTTTTGGGCTTGGTGGCCGACTCCGAACGCCTCGCCGAACAGGCCCTTGATGAACCACGTGGTCTGCTACGCATCACCGCGCCGCTGACTTTTGGCGTCGAACGCCTGGCCCCGGCGCTCAGCGAGTTTTCCCTGCAATACCCGCAGGTGAAAATGGATGTGGTGCTGACCAACCGCCGTCCGGACCTGCTGGAAAGTGGCCTCGACGTAGCGTTTCGGCTGGGGCATTTCGAGCAGTCGAACCTGATCGCCCGGCCGCTGATCGACTACACCCTGACCGTATGCGCCTCCCCGGCGTACGTCGCGCGACGCGGCATGCCGATCACCCCGGAAGACCTGCAGCAACACGACTGCCTGTCGTTCGCCTACCCTGCCGGCGATGACTGGCAATCGGTGGAAAAACGCTGGCGCCTCAGCGGCCCGGACGGCGAGATTCTGGTCGACGTCAGCGGCCCGATGCTGATGAACACCTCGGCCGGCCTGCATCAGGCAGCGCGCACTGGGATGGGCATCGTCATGCTGCCGGACGCGCTGGTGGAACAGGACCTTCGCGACGGCAAACTGGTGACGGTGATCCCCGATTACCAGCCCCCGAGCCGCCCTTTGCATCTGTTGTACGCGCCGGATCGTTATCGTTTGCCGAAGCTACGGCGCTTCGTCGAGTTCGCGATGAAAACCTGGGGCAGATCCTGACTCAATTGCTATCGACTACGCTCCGGTGATTGCCGACAAGGATGCTGCTATCGATGAGAAACGACCTTACCGTACGCGATCTGTTGCCCGACGAAGTGGAGCCAGTTCGGCTGTTTCTCGGCCTACATGGCTGGGGACACCGAACAGGCTCCGGCGACTACTTCGCCCAACTCATCGAAAACTCGCAACGCACTGCGGTCGCGCTGAGCGGCGAACAAATCATCGGTTTCGCACGAGGCATCACCGATGGTTTGTCCAACGGTTATCTGTCGATGGTGGTGGTCGATGACCAGCATCGGCGCGCCGGCGTCGGGCGCGCACTGGTCGAGCATGTCATGGGGGACAACCCCGAGATCACTTGGGTACTGCGCGCCGGGCGCGAAGGTGCGGAGGCGTTTTTTGCCAGTTTGGGGTTTGAAACATCGGTAATTGCCATGGAGCGCCCAAGGCTCAAGTAACACGTGAGAAATCAACTCCCGCTTTTCACCAACACCGGTTTCTCCTGATAACGCTGCGCAAACAACTGCTTCAACTGCGCCACCTTGGGCATGTCGTTGATCACGATGTACGGATAGCTTGGGTGTTCGGTGAGGAAATCCTGGTGATAGTCCTCCGCCGGGTAAAAGCCGTTGTAGGTTTCCAGTTGGGTGACGATCGGTTTGCTGTAGGCATGCGCCGCGTCGAGTTGGGCGATGTAGGCCTGGGCCACCCGTTGTTGATCGGCATTGACCGGGAACAGCGCCGAGCGATATTGCGTGCCGCTGTCCGGCCCTTGGCGGTTGAGTTCGGTCGGGTTGTGGGCCACCGAAAAGTAGATCTGCAGCAGGCTGCCGTAGCTGACTTGCGTCGGATCGAAGGTGACTTGCACTGACTCGGCATGACCGGTATCACCTTCACTGACCCGCTCATATTCCGCCGTGTTCGCCGTACCTCCGGCATAACCGGAGACGGCTTTCTGCACACCTCTGACGTGTTGGAAAACCCCTTGCACGCCCCAGAAACAACCACCGGCGAACACCGCGGTTTCACTGTGCGCCTGAGTGGTTTCGTCGAGGGCTGGCGGCGGGATGACCACCGCGTCCTCTGCACCGAAAGAGAACGCCGAGCACTGACCGATCACACCGGCCATGGCGACGCCGAGCAGTGCACGGCGCCAGTTGTTTTGAGCTTTCATGTTGCGCACTCCCGATCAGCCGAAGGTGAAGGCGTAAGCCGATACGCCCGGGTCAAGAAATTCGATGGTGAAGGTCCGGTCTTTCACCTCGTCGGTTTGCCGCACCAATTGGTACAAGCGCTGTTCGGTCACGCGGCCGCTGCCATCCGCGGCGACATCTACTCCGTGAGCATCGCCCGGCGCCTGACCGTCAATCGACACGTTGAAACGCACCGGTTTGCCATCTGCGCCCGGCCCCAGTACCAAATGCAGATCGCGGGCGTGGAAGCGATAGACGATGCGACTGGCCGGCGCACTGGCGGTGGCGCGCTCGGCGCCGACAGCCCACTGGCCGCCAAGGCTCCAGTCATTCAAAGTCAGGTTGGCCGGTGGGTTATAGGTCGCGACCTTGTCAGGCACCAGCCCGGTTTCCGGTACGAAATGTTCCGCACGCTGGTAGCCGACGTAGGTTTCCGGTGACAGCACCTGATTCATGTCCGGCGCCTGTTGCACGCCTTGGGCATCGGCGTTGATCAAGCCGTCGGCGACGGTTTTCGCCCCGGCCTCACGCAGCAACTGCTGTATGACCCGTTCCGATTCGGCGTAATCCCCTTCGCCAAAATGGTGGTAACGAATCCGTCCTTGAGCATCGGCAAAATAATGCGCCGGCCAGTATTCGTTGTTGAAAGCACGCCAGATTTTGTAGCCGTTATCGATGGCGACCGGATAGTTGATACCCAGCTCCTTCATGGCTTTAGTGACATTGCCGACATCGCGCTCGAAAGCGAATTCCGGGGCGTGCACGCCAATCACTACCAGGCCTTGATCGCGGTACTTTTCCGCCCAGGCTTTGACGTATGGCAAGGTGCGCAGGCAGTTGATGCAGGAGTAGGTCCAGAAATCCACCAGCACCACTTTGCCCTTCAATGCCTGGGCGTCCAGCGGTGGCGAATTGAGCCATTGCACGGCGCCATTGAGCGGCGGCAACTGGCCTTCAACCGGTAGTGTTCCAGGTGCCTTGTCGGCAACTTTCATCGCCCCGCCGGCAGCAGGAATCTGCGCCATCATGGTTCCGTTGCCCGTCGGCGATTTGCTGGACAGCTTGCCGACCAGCGCCTGTTCAATCCCGCCCGTGGAAGCCGTCGACAGCCGCGCCAACAGCCCGGTGTCGAGGCCCAGCGCAATCGCTGCGACACCCGCCAGCATCGCCGCCCCCAACCCGCGCCGGATCCACTCCCCCGTACCGATCGAGCGCTTCATCAACGCAAAGACCTTACTGCCCAGCAGCAGCGCCGCCGCCAGTGAAGTCGCGGCGCCCGCCGCGTAGGCGAGCAACAACAGCGTGGTGGCGATGCTTGCCCCTTGCAGCGCGGCTCCGGTCAGAATCAAACCGAGGATGGGCCCGGCGCACGGTGCCCAGAGCAGACCCGTGGCGACGCCAATCAGAAACGAGGCGCCGGGACGCGGCCGATTGTCCTGGCCCGCGGCTTCGGACAGCCGACTGCCGGCCGAGACCAGCGGTCGCGTCAGGCGCTCGGCGAGACGCGGCAGCAGCAGCGTCAGCCCGAACAGTGCAACGAACAGCAACGCGAGCCAGCGCCCGTACTGATTGACTTGCACCACCCAACCGCCGCCCACCGTCGCCAGTGTGGCGACGAGGGCGAAAGTCAGCGCCATCCCGGCCAAGAGCGGCAAGCCACTCTTGATAAACGGCTGCCCGGTGCGAGCGAAGACAAAAGGCAGAACAGGCAGGATGCACGGACTGACGATCGTCAGCACACCGCCCAGATAAGCGAGAACCAAGAGCCACATGGTGTCGTCCTGTAGAAAGTGAACATCGAAAAATGGCCATGGCTCATGCCGCCACGGGTTTGAACGTCATCGCCAGGCCATTCATGCAATAGCGCAGGCCGGTGGGTTTCGGGCCGTCGTCGAACACATGTCCCAAGTGCCCGCCGCAGCGTCGGCAGTGCACTTCATTGCGTGACATGCCGAACGATCGGTCCTGACGCGTGGCCACCGCATGTTCCAACGGTGCCCAGAAACTCGGCCAGCCCGTGCGGCTGTCGAACTTGGTCGCCGATGAAAACAGCGCCAGATCACAACCCGCGCAGGCAAATGTGCCGTTGCGATGCTCGTCGTTGAGCGGGCTGGTATAGGCCCGTTCGGTGCCTTCTTCGCGCAGGATGGCGTACTGCTCGTCCGAGAGCAGCGAGTGCCATTCACTGTCGCTGTGGCTCACCTCGAAAACCTCATCGGCATGGGCTTGCTCGATCAGTGCGGCGCCCGAGGAAAATTTTGGCAATACACCCGCCACCAGAGCTGCAACCCCCAGCCCGCCGCTCGCTACGAGAATCTGTCGCCGTGAAAACATGGCCGTCTCCAAAAATTCCAGGTGCCTGTCATGGAACACAGCCTAGGCTTGGGTTGATCGCCAAATCCTCACGGGAAGTTAACGAATTCGTGATAACTCGCCCCGAGGAAAACCCGCACAATGCGCTCACTGCGCCGAAGGATTGAGCTTGATGGAATTAACCAGACGCATCCTCGTGGTCGAGGATGACCAACACATCGCCGATTTGATTTGCCTGCACCTGCGCGATGAGCATTACGACGTCGTGCACTGTGCAGACGGCGACGAAGGCATGCGCCTGTTGCAACAGGGACAATGGGATGCACTGATCCTCGACCTGATGTTGCCGGGGGTCGACGGCCTGGAAATCTGCCGCCGCGCCCGGGCGATGGCGCGCTATACGCCGATCATCATCACCAGCGCCCGCTCCAGCGAATTGCACCGCATTCTGGGTCTGGAGCTGGGTGCCGACGATTACCTTGCCAAACCGTTTTCAATGCTGGAACTGGTGGCTCGGGTCAAAGCCTTGCTGCGCCGGGTCGACGCCATGGCGCGCAACCTGAAAATGGACGCCGGCAGCCTCAGTCTCGATGGTTTGAGCATCGACCCGATCACCCGCGACGTCGCCCTCAACGGTGCGCGTCTGGACCTCACTCCGCGAGAGTTCGACTTGCTGTATTTCTTCGCCCGACAGCCGGGCAAGGTGTTCTCACGCATGGACCTGCTGAACGCGGTGTGGGGCTACAGCCACGAGGGTTATGAACACACGGTGAACACGCACATCAATCGCCTGCGGGCGAAAATCGAAAGCGATCCGGCGCAACCGACACGCATCCTCACTGTGTGGGGTCGCGGCTATAAATTCGGCACGGAACAACCATGAGACTGAACCTGTCGCAGCGCCTGTCGCTGGTGTTCGCCGTTTTGCTGCTGGTGTGCTGCGGCACCTCGGCATGGCTGCAGGTGCGCTCCAGCAAGATGCATGAACTGGAAGTGGTGCAAGGCCTGTCGCGGGAACTGGCACAGCACATCGCCCATGACACGGTGCTGATGGACAGCCATGGCCTGATGCCCGGCGCCGTGCGCGAACTGTTCAGCAAGCTGATGCTGGTCAACCCGAGTGTCGAGGTGTACCTGCTCGACATCGAGGGGCGGATTGTCGGCAATGCGGCACCGGAAGGACATCTGCGCCGGGAGACGGTCGATCTGGCGCCGATCCGCCGGCTGCTCGATGACCAGCCGTTGCCTATTCTCGGCGATGACCCGCGCAGTGCCGACGGGCGCAAGGTCTTCAGTGCCGCGCCGTTACGGGTCAACGGCAAGCCCGCCGGTTATCTGTACGTGGTGTTGCTCAGTGAAGAACACGATCGCTTCGCTGAACGGGGCGCGACCAGTGCTGCACTCAATACGGCGTTGCTGTCGATCGGGCTGGTGGCGCTGTTGTGCCTGATCGCGGGTCTCACGGCGTTCAACCTGATCACCCGGCCACTGCGCCGATTGACCGAAACCGTCAGCCGGTTCGACATTGATGGCGCGCCGCAACCTCTGCCTGCACCTTCAGTGGCTGTGGATAAAAGCGCTGACCCGGATGAAATCGCCGTACTCGATGGCGCCTTCCGGCAGATGCAAAACCGACTGGGTGAACAGTGGCGCTCGTTGACCCGCCAGGATCAGGAGCGCCGCGAACTGGTGGCGAACATTTCTCACGACCTGCGCACACCGCTGGCCTCGTTGCACGGCTATCTGGAAACCCTGACGCTCAAGGACGCCACACTCACCGCCGAAGAACGCCGCCGGTATCTGGGCATCGCGCTGGATCAGAGCCGCAAGGTCGGCGGGTTGGCGCAATCGCTGCTGGAGCTGGTACGTCTGGAGCACGGTTTCGTGCAGCCGGTACTGGAGCGCTTCTCGCTGATCGATCTGCTGCAGGACATCTTCCAGAAATTCGAACTGGCCGCCGAAGCACGCCACGTCGAACTCAAGGCCAGCTTCGGTCCGAACCTGCCGACGGTGTGCGCCGACCTTGGGTTGATCGAACGGGTGCTGACCAACCTGGTGGATAACGCCTTGCGCTACACGCCTGCGGGCGGTGAAATCGAGCTGGATTTGAAATCCCAGGGCGCACTGGTGGAAGTCACGGTCAGCGACACCGGCCCCGGCATCGCTCCCGAGTTGCGCGAAGGTCTGTTCCTGCGTCCGTTCAATATTGGTGGGGCGCGACGTGACGGTGGACTGGGCCTGCGGATCGTCCACCGCATCCTGCAACTGCACGGGCGTGAGATTCAGTTGATCGATGTCGCCGGGCGCGGGGCGACTTTCCGCTTCACGCTGCCGACCGATCAGCAAACCGCTGAACAGTGGATGGTGCGCTCGATGAACCTGAACACGCCGGACAAATAATCCGCACCACCGGACTGTTGTTCCGTGACAACGCCGCCCCGCTCCCCTAAATTAACCGGCCTGAAAAAGACCTCGCGCTTTCTCGTTTCCACTCAAGTTAAAAAAGTAGTGAAATTTCAATGTCCGATTTCAACACCGCTGAATCCGTAGTCACCGAATCGTCCAAAGCGGAATACGAAAACTCCATCAATCTTTCACAACACCTTCCACAAGCCAAAATCATCAGCGAGATGGTGCTGGATGCTTTCCAGTCGACCCGCGAAAGCGACCAGATCCGCGAACTGCGCGCCGCGATCCGTCAGGCGCACGACAGCTTCGATGACGACAAGGCCTACGAGCTGATGGGCGAACTCAAGCGCCTCAAGGACGCCGAGGCCGCCGACCTCGCCGCCCTCGAAGACCTGAGCAGCAAGTTCTCGATCGGCCGCATCCTGTCCTGCTTCAAGGACGATCCGGCGTTCCAGGAAATCGTTTACGGCCTGGCGCTCAAAGTGCTGAATCAGACCCACCAGGCGATCAGCAACCCGAGCGGCGGCAAGGGCAAGGCTGCCAAGAAGAAAGAACTGGAAATCTTCACCATCAGCAAGGACGGCAGCAGCGTGACCCTGCCGCTGCGCACGCCGCGTTCGCGTCTGAACGTTGACCGTGAAGCGCTGGAGTTCCTCGGTTTCACCTTCGTCGGTGAAGGCGAAGAAGCCGAGTTGGAGGGCGAGACCTTCATCGACAACGCCGGCACCGAACACGCGATCAACCGCAAGAACATCATCACCGCCCTGCAACAGCAAACCGCGTTCGATGGTTACAGCATCGCCGCGCAGTAATCCCGGCGCCGACAAAAAAGCCCCGCTCTGAGATTCAGGCGGGGCTTTTTGTTGGGCGGCGCGGCGATCAGACTTCCGACTGCACCGCCGCGATCATGTCGACTTCAATCGCGGCGTTCTTCGGCAACTGATAGACACCGACCGTGGTGCGGGTGTGCCGGCCGGCATCGCCGAGCACATGGCTGAACACATCCGATGCACCGTTGGCCACTTCGCTCAGGTCTACGAAGTCCGGGGTCGACTTCACATACACCGTGACCCGCAACAACGCCCGGATCTTGTCCAGCGAACCCACCGCATCGACAATCAGCGCCAGGCAGCGCATGGCACTGATGCTCGCGGCGGCCTGGGCGTCCTTGAGGGTCAACTCCAACCCGACGCGACCGGGATACAGAATCCTGCCATTGACCCGCGGCACCATGCCGCTGATGTACAACTCATCGCGGTGGCGGATCAGCGGCGCGTAATTGCCGCCGGCGGTGTTCTCGCCATAGATGTCGTAGTTCAGCTCTTGTGCCAGGGCAATGAAGCGTTCGTCGCAGGTCATCCTCTCAGTCATTTCGCCCAGCCTTTTGATCAGTGCATGAAGAATCGCGGAGTGCAACAGTTGAGCGCCGAGGAAGTGGCATGGCGCTATCATTGAAGACTGGATCCAAATCTAGGTGGTTTGCGGCGATACCGCAACCTGTCGTTCTGGACGAAAAACCCCGCGACTCTATCGAATCGCGGGGCTTGATGACCTATATCAACGAACTATCTACACAGCGCCCAAGCGCTCAACCATATCAGGGAATTTCTCCACCAAGCGGATCAACAGTGCCGCCTGAGCATTGGGCTTGGACTTCTCCTGCTCCCAATTCCTCAATGTGCTCGGGCTGGTCCTGATTCGCTTGGCAAATACCGCTTGTGACATGTGCAATTTTTCACGCAGTGCAACGATCTCTTGTGCACCAACCTCGGGAACCGGTTTGTCCTCGACGACCGTATTGCGCAGCGTAATTTTACCTTCGCGATGGGCGGCCATCTCTTCAACGCCCTGCATCAATTCCGCAAACAGGTCGCGTTTTTTCATGAGGCACCTCTTTTTCTCAACTCTATCTCAATGGCTTTTTTGAGCGCCTTCTCTTGCTCGGCGGACAGATTCTCAAGCTCATCTTTGTCATAAATCGCAAACATCCAGAACTGGCGATCATTCATAAGCCAATAGTAGATGACCCGCAAGCCGCCTCGTCGGCCTTTGCCACGTCGTGCATCAGACCAGCGTACTTTTCGGAAGCCACCAGTCCGCGGTATTACGTCGCCCGTCGCTGGATTGCACTGCAGATAATTCTGCAACTCCCGATACTCATTGTCCGTCAGGTAACGACCAACGCTCGCGGTGAATATTGTGGTTTCAAAAAATACGGTTCGCATGGGCAAACTATAGGCAACTTGCCCATAGAGAGACTATCAACAAATTCGTCCTTTGATAAACATCCGATCAACAAAAAACCCCGCACATCTCTCAATGTGCGGGGTTTTTCGTGAAGCCATCCAGCCTTACGGCGCGTACGTCAGCAGCAGCTCGGCCGGCACCTTGAAGTCCAGGGACATCATGACGCTCAGGGCGGTGATGGTGAAGATCGAGAACACGAACAGCTTGCGTGCCCAGACCGTGTCATCCACCGCCTTGTAGCCGGTCCAGGCCATGTACAGCCAGTACATGCCCATGGCCGCGGCGACCGCGAGGTAGCTCATGCCGGCGTAACCGCTGAAGGTCAGCATCAAGGTCGCCACGAGGAACGCCAGGATGTAGAGCAGGATGTGCTTCTTGGCCACTTCGATTCCGCGCTTGACGGGCAGCACCGGAATCGATGCGGCCAGGTAGTCGTTGAAGCGGAAGATCGCGATGGCGTAGGAATGCGGCATCTGCCACAGGCTGAACATCACCAGCAGGGTCAGTGCGGCCATGTCGAAGCTGTTGGTTACGGCAACGTAACCGATCACTGGCGGCATGGCGCCCGACAGACTGCCCACCAGCGTGCCGTGAACCGACTTGCGCTTGAGGTACAGGCTGTAGAAGCCGACGTAGATGATGAAGCCGATTACCGCGAACAGGGCGGCCAACGGGTTGGCCACCTTGTACAACAAGGCAACGCCGAGAACACCCAGGATGGTCGCGTAGACCAGGGCCAGTTTCAGGGAGATCAAGCCCTGCACCAGCACCCGGTTCTTGGTGCGTTCCATCTTCAGGTCGATGTCGCGGTCGATGCAGTTGTTGAACACGCAACCGGAGGCCACAACCAGGGAAGTGCCGATCATGGCGGCCAGGAACACCGCCAGATCTACATGCCCTTTCGAGGCCAGGAAGAACCCGCCTGCCACAGAAAGCACGTTACCGAAAATGATCCCCGGTTTGGTGATTTGGATAAAGTGCTTGAGCGACATCGGGTCTACCTCACTTCGCCATCATGTACGTGTGGATGCTGAACATGATCCACAGCGACAGGCCAACCAGCAGCAGGATCACGATGGCCGTAAAGACAAACGCGATCACGTTGTTACGTTGTGCAATCGAACGGTCCAGGTGCAGGAAGTAGTACAGGTGAACAATCACCTGGATTACTGCGAACAGCAGGACGATTGCCAGCGTGGTCGACTTCGGCAAGGTCGGGAACATCACCAGGCCGAACGGGATGGCAGTCAGGATCACCGACAGGATGAAGCCGATGGCGTACGACTTTACGCTGCCGTGGCCAGCATCATGGCTGTCATGGGAGTGTGCATTAGCCATTACAGAGTCCCCATCAGGTAAACAACGGTGAATACGCAGATCCACACCACGTCCAGGAAGTGCCAGAACAGGCTCAGGCAGCTCAGACGGGTCTTGTTGGTCGCCGTCAGGCCGTGCTTGTTGACCTGGTACATCATGATGCCCATCCAGATCAGACCCGCGGACACGTGCAGACCGTGGGTACCGACCAGGGTGAAGAACGCCGACAGGAAGCCCGAACGGCTAGGACCGAAGCCCTCGGAGATCAGCAGGTGGAACTCGTTGATCTCCATGGCGATGAAGCCTGCGCCGAGCAGGAAGGTCATGAACAACCAGCCCAGAACCTGCTGCTTCTTGCCTTTGTACAACGCCAGCATGGCGAAGCCGTAGGTGATCGAACTGAACAACAGCAGAGCGGTTTCGCCCAGCACGTATGGCAGTTCGAAAATGTCGTGGCCCGACGGGCCACCGGCGACGTTGTTTACCAGTACTGCGTACACCGCGAAGATCGACGCAAACAGAATGCAGTCGGTCATCAGGTAGAGCCAGAAACCGTATACGGTCATCTCGCCCGAGTCGTGGTGATGGTCATCGTGCCCATGGTCACCATGGGCGTGTCCAACATTGGTCACTAAGTTCGACATGGTTTAAGCCTGTTCCAACGAGGTTACACGGGTGGCATTGGCCGGGATTTTCCCTGCCGCGACCAGACGCTTGTGCTGCTCGGCTTCGATGCGCTCGATCGTTTCAACCGGAACCATGTAGCCCTGGTCGTCACGTGCGGCGTGGATCACGAAGTAGATGACAGTGCCGGCCAGGCTGGCGATCGCCAACCACCAGATGTGCCAGATCATCGCGAAACCGAAGACGGTCAGCAGTGCGCCCATCACCACGCCAGTGGCGGTGTTGTTCGGCATGTGGATCGGCTCGTACTTGGCCGGAGCCTGGTACGCAGTACCGTTTTCCTTGGCTTCGGTGAACGGGTCGATGCAGTCAGCCTTAGGCAGCACAGCGAAGTTGTAGAACGGAGGTGGCGACGAGGTCGACCATTCCAGAGTGTGGGCATTCCACGGGTCACCGTGTTCGCACATGTTCTCTGGCTTGTTGCGGTCACGCACACTGACGTACAGCTGGATCAGTTGGCAGGCGATACCGACAGCGATCATCACCGCACCGAACATGGCAACGTACAGGTACGGTACCCACTCAGGGTTGGTGGTGGCGTTCAGACGACGGGTCATGCCCATGAAGCCCAGTGCATAGAGCGGCATGAACGCGACGAAGAAGCCCGAGATCCAGAACCAGAACGCTGCTTTACCCCAGCCTTCGTGCAGCTTGAAGCCGAACGCTTTCGGGAAGTAGAAGCCGAAACCTGCGATGTAGCCGAATACTGCGCCGCCGATGATCACGTTGTGGAAGTGCGCGATCACGAACAGGCTGTTGTGCAGAACGAAGTCAGCACCCGGGATGGCCAGCAGTACGCCGGTCATGCCGCCGATGGCGAAGGTCACCATGAAGCCCAGGGTCCACAGAACCTGGCTGGTGAAGCGCAGACGGCCCTGGTAGATGGTGAACAGCCAGTTGAACAGTTTCACACCCGTCGGGATGGAAATCAGCATCGTCGCCAGACCGAAGAAGGCGTTGACGCTGGCACCCGACCCCATGGTGAAGAAGTGGTGCAGCCAAACCATGAAGCCCAGTACCGAGATCGCGCCCGAAGCGTAGATCATCGAGTGGTGGCCGAACAGTTTCTTGCCGGTGAACGCCGAGATCACTTCCGAGAAGATGCCGAATGCCGGCAGGATCAGGATGTAAACCTCAGGGTGGCCCCAGGCCCAGAACAGGTTGACGTACATCATTGGATTGCCACCAAGTTCATTGGTGAAAATGTGGAAATCCATGTAACGGTCGAGGGTCAGCAGTGCCAGGGTAGCGGTCAGGATCGGGAACGAAGCCACGATCAGGACGTTAGCCCAGGTGCAGGTCCAGGTGAAGATCGGCATGTCCATCAGTTTCATGCCAGGGGTACGCATTTTCAGCACGGTGGCGAGGAAGTTGACCCCCGTCAGCGTCGTCCCTAACCCGGATAGCTGTAGCGCCCAGATGTAGTAGTCCATCCCCACGCCAGGGCTGTACTGCAGACCCGACAGCGGCGGATAGGCAACCCAACCAGTCTTGGCGAATTCGCCGACACCCAGCGACAGGTTGATCAGCACCACGCCGGACACCAGCAGCCAGAAGCTCAGGGAGTTCAGGAACGGGAAGGCAACGTCACGCGCGCCGATCTGCAGCGGCACTGCAAGGTTCATCAGGCCGGTGAAGAATGGCATCGCCATGAAGATGATCATGATCACACCGTGAGCGGTGAAGATCTGGTCATAGTGTTCAGGTGGCAGGTAGCCAGGCGAACCCTCGGTGGCCATGGCCAGCTGGGTACGCATCATGATGGCGTCGGCAAAGCCACGCAGCAGCATGACCATGGCAACGATGATGTACATCACACCGATTTTCTTGTGGTCGACCGACGTCAGCCACTCGGTCCACAAGTAGGTCCACTTCTTGAAGTAGGTGATTGCAGCGAACAACGCCAGACCACCGAGCGCGATCATCGAGATGGTGACCATCACGATCGGCTCGTGGAAAGGGATCGCTTCCCAACTTAATTTACCAAACATCGTTTACTCCTCTGCCCCGGCAGCTGAATGCGAATTCGAGTCCATGTCCGTTGCCGCCACTTCTTTCTCTTTCTTCTCGTGCTTCAGCGGCTTGCCCGGTTTCATGCCTTCGTACTTGTCGACGATGGTCTGGAACAGGTTCGGCGTGACCGAGGAGTAGAGCTCGACTGGATTGTTCTGGCTTGGCTTGGCAAGGGCTGCGTATTCAGCTTGTTCAAGCTGTTTAGGTGCCTTTTTGACTTCACTTACCCAGGCGTCGAAATCTTCCTGAGAAGTTGCGATCGCTTTGAATTTCATACCGGTGAAACCAGCGCCGCTGTAGTTGGCGGAGATACCGTCCATTTCAGCGTTGCGGTCAGCGATCAGGTGCAGCTTGGTGGTCATGCCCGCCATCGCGTAGATCTGGCCGCCCAGGCCCGGGATGAAGAACGAGTTCATCACGGCGTCGGAGGTGATCCGGAAGTTGACCGGAGTGTGCGCCGGGAACACGATCTTGTTGACCGTGGCAATGCCTTGTTCCGGGTAGATGAACAGCCACTTCCAGTCCAGCGCAACGACTTCGATGGTCACCGGCTTGACGTCGGATTCAATCGGACGGTACGGGTCCAGTTTGTGGGTCGAAATGTAGGTGATGTAACCCAGGGCGATGATGATCAGAACCGGGATGGTCCAGACCGCCACTTCGATTTTGGTCGAGTGCGACCATTTCGGGGTGTAGACGGCATCCTTGTTGGACGCGCGGTACTTCCAGGCGAACAGGAAGGTCATGACGATAACCGGCACAACGACCAACAGCATCAGCAGCGTGGCGGTGATGATCAGGTTGCGCTGTTCCAGGCCGACCTGGCCCGTTGGATTGAGCAGGGTCATGTTGCAGCCTCCCAGCAACAACGTGCCGAGCAGCGGCACTAGGCCTAGTAATCTGGGGTACCTGTTTTTACTCATCTCACGACCTCTAAAGCAGCTTGCGCAATGCAGTTGGGTTTTGATCGCCAACACTTCACCCTGCCAAGGGTTGGCATTTTCTTTGGATTGAATAAGGGCCGCCCGTCGCGCGTCAGACGCTCGACAAAACCATGGACAGCGGTCAGTTCTTATTCGAATTCGTGGTCAAAGGCCTTGTTACAGACCAATTCCATTTGGTGCGGAAAGTTGGAAGGCACCGACACCTGGGTGTCGCAAAAGCCTTTCGGCCCGCTCGACACCCGACTTCCTGTCCAGTTCCTTAATAAAGGCTGAACAGTGCCGGGAATTCAGTGCGGGCGATTGTAGATAGGTAGCGCCCTATACACCATGTCTTATCCCGAAATAATTTTTATCGCTCAGAGCAACAATCCATCACCGTTTTTGCAAAAGTTCCGCATGTTATCGAAATCGATTCTCAACAAAAACACCAAAAAATGTAGGCCTATACACCTCAGTTCAGACAGCTCCGAAGGGATTTTCCCGGCAGCGAATCGGCGCAAAGCCCGATATTCAAAGGCCTCTGGCCATCTGCCAGAGCCTGTTAAAACTGCCTGATCTGGCACCTGCGTGCAAAACCAGAAAAATGCCGAAACAGACCAATCCTTTTTTGTAACATTACGCCAATCCGGGTCGCCGAAACGCCCTGCGACAGGGCGCGTGTGACAACATGTCGCACATCTGCCGCACTCTCCATTGCCGTTCGTCACGGTGATTTCACAAACACTCTGAAATGCAAAACGCCCCGATCGGCTGATACGCAAATCGGGGCGTTTTCTGTATCGGCCAATCTGCCGAAGAGTTGATTCAGCGCAGTGCTTTTCGGTTACGCGAGGTCAGCAGCGGCACCAGAATCACCACCAGCACGAACGCCACCAGCGCCCATTGCGCCAGCGACAGACCGAGGATCGGCGGGTACGGCGTCGAGCAGAAACCATCGACCTGGAAGCCCAGCGGGAAGATCTTCGCCAGCGGCAGGTCATCGACAATCGGCTGCAACACATCGATGCCGCAGCTCACCGCCGGATAGAACTGGGTGTACACGTGATGCCCGGCAACACCGGCGCCGGCAATCGCGCAGATCACCACCAGCACTTCGAACACCGTGATGCTGCGGCGGGTGCGCATCGCCGCGCCGATAAACGCGAACAGCGCAATCAGCAGCAATGCATAACGCTGCAGGATGCACAGCGGGCATGGTGCCTCACCCAGCACGATCTGCATGTAAAGCGCGCCGCCGATCAGTGCCAGACAGATGATGCCCAGCAGCACCAGAAAGCGCCGCTCACGTCCCAGTCGAATCGTTTCCTCGCTCATCGCGTTTCCCTTGTATGTCCATGGTTCAGCTGGCTGGCGGCTGCGCTTGCAGTTGCGCCATCAGACTGATGTTGTCTTCGATATGCCAATTGGCCGCGATGCGACCGTTGTCGATCTGATAGATATCGGTTGCCCGGAAGTCTACACGCTGGCCCTGCCCTTTGAGAGCCTTGAACGTCCCACTGAAGTGTCCGCGAAAGTGCAGATGCACCACCACGCGGTCACCGGCAATGATCATTTGCTCGATCTCGCAGCTCAGGTCCGGCACCGCCGTACGAAAGAACTTCGATGCCAGCAACGGCCCGGTCGGCCCCTGCACCCGACCTTCAGGCGGGGTCTTGTCGACAAACTGCGGCGACAAGGCTGCCGTGGCCAGGGCCTCTTCTCCACTGTTCCAGAAACTGCCGTAACGCCGCGCCGCCAACTCCATTGCATCGCGCTGAGCCTTGGGCAGGCTCTGATCGACGACCAGGGTCTGTGGTGCGATCAACGCCGATTCGGCCGAAGCAAACGGACTGGCCAGCAAAGCAGCCGACAGGCCAAGCATTGCCAGGTTCAGACGAGAGGAGAAGATGATGTGCGACATGGGGGCGATCCTGATCAGTTAAACGAACGAGCGCCTATCATCAGCATCGGGGAATAAACGATAAACCGGTTAAGAAACGATTAACCTTTAAACACTTTTTAAGAATCAAAATTGCGTAACGGCCATCGCGAGCAGGCTCACTCCTACAAGAGATCTGCTTCGTACACCATTTTCATGTACGCCACCGCCCCTGTAGGAGTGAGCCTGCTCGCGATGAAGGCGACTCAGTCCTAAGGATTATTCCAAAGCAGCAGCCGGCCCGAAGAACTCATAACGGCTCTGCTGCTCCGGCACGCCCAACGCTTTCAAATGCCGCTTGATCGCGCCCATGAAGCCCTTCGGCCCGAGGAAATAAGCGTCTACATCGCGTTGCGCCGGCAGCCACTCACCCAGCTGTTCCTGACTGAGGATCCCGACCTTGTCCGCCGCCGGGCTCACGCCGTCGTCTTCGGCGTAGCAATAGAAGCGCTTGAGCTGCGGATGACGCGCCGCCAGCCCATCGATCCAGTCGCGGAACGCATGCACGCTGCCGTTGCGCGCGCAGTGGATAAAGTGCACCGGGCGCTCGGTTTGCAGCGCTGCTTCGAGCATCGCCAGAGTCGGAGTGATGCCGACCCCGCCACTGATCAGCACCAACGGCTTGTCGCTGGCAGTCAGGGTGAACTCGCCCGATGGCGGGAACAGCTGAATGCTCGCGCCGACGTGCAATTGGTCATGCAAGTGGTTGGACGCACGACCACCCGGTTCGCGTTTGACGCTGATGCGGTACTGACCTTTATTGGCCAGTGCCGACAGCGAGTAATTACGGCGGACTTCTTCGCCATCGAGAATCAGCTTCATGCCGATGTACTGTCCCGGCTCGGCGGCAAGGATCGGACCTTTGTCCGCCGGCTCGAAGTAGAACGAAATGATTTCCGCGCTCTCCTCGACCTTGTCCACCACGATGAACTCCCGCGCCCCGCGCCAGCCGCCGACTGCCTGTTCTTTCTGGTCGTAGATCGCGGCTTCAGCGCCGATCAGAATCTCGGCCAATTGCCCGTACGCCGCGCCCCACGCGCTCATCACTTCCGGAGTGGCGATCTCGTCGCCGAGCACTTCGGAGATGGCACGCAGCAGGCAGGTGCCGACAATCGGGTAGTGCTCCGGGAGGATTTGCAGGGCGACGTGCTTGTTGATGATCTTCGCCACCAGATCGCCCAACTGGTCGAGCTGATCGATGTGCCGGGCGTACATCAATACACCGTTGGCCAATGCACGTGGCTGGTCGCCACTGGCCTGATGCGCCTGGTTGAACAGTGGGCGCACCTCAGGGTATTCGGAGAGCATCATGCGGTAGAAGTGGGTGATCAGCGCTTCTCCGTCGCTTTCCAGCAGAGGCACAGTGGATTTGACGATGGCACGATCCTGGACGCTAAGCATAAGAATGACTCCTGAGCTTTTTGAGAATTACCTTAGGCTTATCAGTTTTCGTGCCAGATAAATTATCGTTATAAATCAATGGTTTATTTTTTACGTAGTCATTTAGACTCAAAGCGTTTTATAGTCATCGCGACTACATCGAGTCTCTTTGACTACAAGACCATGACCGCCAAATCCCTGCTCACCGCTCTACTGCCACTGGTCTCCGACCTGTCCCGCGAACTGCCCGAGGGCGAGCGCTATCGGCGCCTGCTCGAAGCCATGCGCGCCCTGCTGCCGTGCGATGCCGCCGCGTTGCTGCGCCTGGACGGCGAATGGCTGGTACCGCTGGCGGTGGATGGTTTGAGTACCGACACCCTCGGCCGGCGCTTCAAGGTCAGCGAACATCCCCGTTTCGAGATCCTGCTGGACGGCGCCGGGCCAACGCGGTTCGCCGCCGACAGCGACTTGCCCGATCCTTACGACGGCTTGGTCGATGGTCTGGGCGATCACCTTGAGGTACATGACTGTCTCGGCTGTCCGCTGTTCGTCGATGAAAAACTCTGGGGCCTGATCACCCTTGATGCGCTCGATCCGGAGCGTTTCGAGCCGATCGAACTCGACGCCTTGCAAGCGTTCGCCAGTCTCGCCTCGGCCACGGTCAACGCCGCCGAACGCATTGAGCGCCTGGCGCTGCGTGCCGAAGACGAACACCAACGCGCCGAGGTCTACCGCCAGGCGAGCGGCCAGCAGCAACGCGAAATGATCGGCCAAAGCAAAGCGCACAAACGGCTGGTGGAGGAAGTCAATCTGGTCGGCGGCAGCGACCTGACCGTGCTGATCACCGGCGAAACCGGGGTCGGCAAGGAGTTGGTCGCGCAAGCGATCCACGCCGCCTCACCGCGCGCCGACAAACCGATCATCAGTCTCAACTGCGCCGCTCTGCCCGATACGTTGGTCGAAAGCGAACTGTTCGGCCACGTGCGCGGCGCCTTTACCGGCGCCACCAGCGACCGCCGCGGCAAGTTCGAACTGGCCAATGGCGGCACGCTGTTTCTCGATGAAGTCGGCGAACTGTCGCTGACCGTACAGGCCAAGTTGCTGCGCGTGCTGCAAAGCGGCCAGTTGCAGCGGCTCGGCTCGGACAAGGAACATCAGGTCGATGTGCGCCTGATCGCCGCGACCAACCGTGATCTGGCCGAAGAAGTGCGCAGCGGCCGCTACCGCGCCGACTTCTATCACCGCTTGAGCGTGTACCCGCTGCGCGTCCCGGCGCTGCGCGATCGCGGCCGCGATGTGTTGCTGCTCAGCGGCTTCTTTCTGGAACAGAACCGCTCGCGCATGGGCCTTAACAGTCTGCGCTTGAGCAGCGATGCCCAGGACGCGTTGCTCGCCTACACCTGGCCGGGAAACGTGCGCGAACTGGAACACTTGATCGGCCGCAGCGCACTGAAGGCGCTGGGCAATTGCAAGGTGCGGCCGAAGATTCTCAGTTTGAGCGCGGCGGATCTGGATCTGCCGCGGGAGGTTGTGGATAACTCGCCCGCGCCTACTGCCAATATTTTAGCCGTGGCACCGTTGCTCAATGGCGACTTGCGCAGCGCCACTGAGGAGTATCAGCGCCGCTTGATCAGTGCGGCGCTGGAACGCAATCAGAATAACTGGGCGAGTGCGGCGCGGGAGCTGGGGCTGGATAGGGCGAATCTTGGGCGGATGGCCAAGCGATTGGGGATGAAGAGCTAAAAGCACACCCTCACCCTAGCCCTCTCCCGGAGGGAGAGGGGACTGATTGGGGGATATTCAAGAATTCCGCCGACGTGAGAGATCTGTACTGAATCCATAATCGACTCGGTCATTCAGGTCGATGTACAGCGCCAGACACCTCGTTCGGCCCCCTCTCCCTTCGGGAGAGGGCTGGGGTGAGGGGCTATGGATCTGCCGCCAGCCGATAACCGACCTAAAGCCCATCCCGTTAACGCCGATAACCCGGCATCAATAGTTTCTGGCGATTTGCACCCTCGCCCATCACCTTTTTCCACAGAAGGTTTATATGTCTTCCACCAAAGCCCGCGCAGATTCACTTTCGCTTCTGCTGTTTACCTTGCGCAGCGGCAAGCTGATGGCGATCAACCTGCTGAAAGTCAGTGAAATCATCCCCTGCCCGCCACTGACCAAAATGCCCGAGTCGCATCCGCACATCAAAGGCATCGCCACCCTGCGCGGCGCGTCGCTGTCGGTGATCGACCTCAGCCGTGCCATCGGCGAGCGACCACTGGAAGACCCGAACGGCGGCTGCCTGATCGTCACCGACGTCAGCCGTTCGAAGCAGGGTCTGCACGTGCAGGCGGTGAGCAAAATCGTCCATTGCCTGACCACCGACATCAAGCCGCCGCCGTTCGGCTCCGGTGGTTCGCGCGCCTACATCACTGGCGTGACCTCAGTCGACGGCACACTGGTACAAGTGCTCGACATAGAGAAAGTCATCCACAGCATCGCTCCGGCGCAGATCGAGATGGCCCCGACCGACCTGAGCATGGAAGACGCCGAAGTGTTAGGCAACGCGCGGATTCTGGTGGTCGATGACAGCCAGGTGGCGTTGCAGCAATCGGTGCACACCCTGCGCAACCTCGGCCTGCAATGTCACACCGCGCGCAGTGCCAAGGAAGCCATCGACTGCCTGCTGGATCTGCAAGGCACCGCGCAACAGATCAACCTGATCGTCTCCGACATCGAAATGTCCGAGATGGACGGCTACGCCTTCACCCGCACCCTGCGCGAGACGCCGGACTTCGCCCACCTCTACGTGCTGCTGCACACCTCGCTCGACAGCGCGATGAACAGCGAGAAAGCGCGTCTGGCCGGGGCCAACGCGGTGCTGACCAAGTTCTCCTCACCAGAACTGACCCAGCGCCTGATCGAAGCGGCAAAACACGTCGCCGCCAACGGTCACTGAGTCTTGGGCCAGACGTACTGCTTTTTGATGCGGCGCGACCTTCGTCAAGACGTGCCGCCGATCCATTGGCCAGATGGCATTGAGCTGAGCACTTATCGCCCGGAACTGGCGGCGGCCGTGCATCAGTTGATGCAACTCGGCTACCGTGAGGGCGGCGGTCGGGTGCCGGCACTGGAGGAATGGCAGCTGCGCTTCGAGCGCGATCCCGAATACGACCCGGCGCTGTGTTTCATTGCCAGCGATGCCGAAGGCGTGATCGGCGTGACGCAGTGCTGGACCAGCTCGTACATCAAGAACCTGGTGGTGCACCCACGTGCTCAGGGCCGAGGTTTGGGTCGGGCATTGCTGCTGAATGTATTCAAGGTGTTTCAGCAAAAGCGCGAAGGATTTGTCGATCTGAAGGTGCTGGAAGACAACCTGCGGGCGCAGCGTTTGTATGAGAGTGCCGGGATGATTGTGGTTCGCCGGGAACTTGTGCCGGACTGATCGACCGTCTTCGCGAGCAGGCTCGCGAAGAGGCCAGCACAGGCAACTTCCCTTCCCGGGCAGACTCCAACCTTGGCCACCCACGACCAAGGACGCCCACGATGAAAACCCTCACCCTAAGCCTGCTCTGCCTCACCGCCCTGGCCTCACAGGCCCACGCCTCCAGCCCCGACGCCTGGGCCGCTTACGATAAAACCGTGCTCGCCAGCTGCACCAAGGCCAGCGGCCTGAAAGACGCCAAACCCGTCGGCACACCCGCGCAATTCGATGACCGCGTCGGCTACACCGCCGTGCTGCTGCAAGGCCAATACCCGCAAAAACACATGAAAGGCCAGCAAGGCACTGAGCTGTGCCTGTACAGCAAAAAGTCGAAAACCGCGTTCGTCACCGAATGGGACTCGATCCGCCCGACCGTCAAGCCTTGAGGGCTGGCGCACAACTTGCTTCGATCAGCCTCAGCCTGGCGACTTTACGTCGCCGTATCACACTCTGATTGAAGATTGATCGTGCAATGAATACGACATTTTCCTGCGTCGGTTGCGGCAAATGCTGCACCGACCACCATGTGCCCCTGACCCTCGCCGAAGCCCGCATGTGGGCGGCGGATGGCGGTCAGGTGATCGTGCTGGTGGAGGCCTTTCTCGGCAACGGCCTGGGCCTGCCAACGCAGCAGCGTGAACACGCCGAACGGCGTTCGCTGGTGGTACGCAGCGGCACGACCGACGCCCACGTGGCAATCACCTTTGCCGCGTACAACGTCGGGCGCTGCCGGAATCTTGACGAAGAAAACCTGTGCCGCATTTACGAACGCCGACCGCTGGTGTGCAGGATTTATCCGGCGGAAATCAACCCGCACATCCCGCTCAATCCGGCGGCCAAGGATTGCCCTCCAGAGTCGTGGCAACAGGGGCCGCTGCTGATTGTCGGCGGGGAGCTGGTCGATCAGGAACTGGTGGCGTTGATCCAGCGTTCGCGTCAGGCCGATCGCGATGACATCCGCATCAAGGATGCAATCTGCGCGGCGCTGGGGATTCGCACCACGGCGCTCAAGGGCGATGGGTTTACCGCGTATTTGCCGCAGATGGACGCTTTTGCGGCCGTGATCGATCAGGTTTCAGCACAGCCGCTGAGTGAAGCGTCCAGCGAATGGCTGTTTCATTTGTCCGGGGATGATGTGGCCGGGCAGTTGGTGGCGGCCGGGGCGCAGGTAGTGACTGAGCCGGCGCAGACGTATGCGTTTATTTCGCTGCGGGCGGCTTGATCCGGAATTTTTGTCGGGGCGAATGGCCCCTTCGCGAGCAGGCAACCTCAATCCCTAACCCGCCGCCCCCAGAACTCCCGCGCCAACGACCGCAAATCCCCCGCCAGCCCCGCCACATCTTCAGAATTGCGCTGACTCTGCCGCCCCTCATCCACCGTCAATTCCGACGCCGTGCGAATGCTGACGATGTTGCGATTAATGTCCTCGCTCACCGCACTCTGCTGCTCCACCGCCGCGGCAATCTGCAGGCTCATCTCGGTGATCTGCTCGACCCGCTCACTAATCCCGTCCAGTGCCCGCGCCGCGCGCTGTGCCTGTTCGACGCTGTTCTCCACATGCTCGCTGCTCTGCTGCATCACCAGCACTGCATCGCGCGCGCCATTTTGCAGGCTGCTGATCATCCGCTGGATCTCGTTGGTCGACTGCTGCGTGCGTTGCGCCAACCCGCGCACCTCATCGGCCACCAATGCAAAACCGCGCCCGGCATCACCAGCGCGCGCCGCTTCGATCGCCGCGTTGAGCGCCAGCAGATTGGTCTGCTCGGCAATGCTGCGGATCACCTCCATCACTCCGGAAATCTCGCTGCTGTGACCTTCGAGCTGATGAATCACCTCGGTCGCCCGCCGCAACTCCTCGGCCAGACGCAACACCGCACTGCGACTCTCGCCGACCAGCAAATGCCCTTCGCGGGTTTCCGTGCCGGCCATGTCCGCCGCCACCGAGGCCTGCTGCGCATGGCTGGCAACTTGCGCGACGCTGGCGGCCATCTGATGAATCGCCGCCGCCACCTGATCGGTTTCCGCTTGCTGCGCCAACGAACTGCTGTGGCTGCTTTGCAAATGATCAACCAGTTGCGCCGCATGCCCGGCCAACTGTTGCGACGCATCGCCGATACGCCCGACCACCGCGCCGACCTGGGCTTCGAGCATCTGCAGGGCGAATTCAATCTGGCCGATTTCATCGCGGCGCCCGGTGTAAATGCTCTGACTCAACGGATTGTCCGCGACCTGCCGCGCCCGTTCGCTCAGCCGCTCCAGCGGCCGCAGGATCCAGCGCACGCCCAACGCGCAGAGACTGCTGCCGACAACAAATGCCAGCCCATCGATCCATGCCGACTCCGGACGCAACCAGGCCTCGATCCCCAACACCAGCCCCAGCAACGCACTGGCCAACACCGTGATCCTGCCACGCAGACCTAAAGTGGGCAGCGGCCGCCGTCCCTTCAACTCTCCACGCAACTGCGCGTACACCCGCTCCGCCGCCGCCACCTGCCGTGCATCCGGCCGGGTGCGTACCGACTGATACTCCACCGCTACGCCGTTCTGCGTAACCGGCGTGACATAGGCGCTGACCCAATAATGATCGCCATTCTTGCAACGATTCTTCACCAGCCCCATCCACGAGCGCCCGCCCTTCAGCGTCTGCCACATATGCGCAAACGCCAGCGCCGGCATGTCCGGATGGCGCAACAGGTTGTGTGGCTTGCCGAGCAATTCGTCGCGACTGTAGCCGCTGATCCTGATGAAATCGTCGTTGGCGTAAGTGATCGCGCTGGTCAGATCAGTGGTCGAAAGAATGTTCGCGTCCGGCGCCACATCGACGTTACGGCCGGTTACCGGGAGATTGATCTTCATGGAAAGCGCGCTCGTTTTATGGGAAGAGTCGGCAGGGCTGCTGACTCTAAGCGCACCAATTGGTCAAATATTGATCTGGCTCAGGATCTGAGCACTTAGCCATCACTGCGACCGAAAATCGCAGTCGATGGCTGAAGGCGGGATAAAACTCAGCGCTTGCCCATCGAGCGACGGGTGCCCGGCGGCGCCATGCCCGGGGTCTTGGTGTGGCCGTTCTTGGCGCCGTTCTTGTACCACGGCTGATTCGAACCCTTGGCCGCCGCCAGTTCACCCGGTTTGAACGGGAACTTGAAAGCCGGAATCTCGGGTTTGGTTTCGCTGGCGTCAGTCAGCTCGGCCGGGACATCGCTTACGGCGTCGTCAACCGGCGGTTGGGTCGGGGAAGTCATAAAAGCTCCGCAAAGCAAAAAAGTCGGGCCCGAACAGTGAGCCGCGAAGGCGCGCAGTATACCTGCGCGCCCGGACTCGGCACCTGAAGATTTGCAGCGTACGCCGAACGGTTCGGATGTAGATGATGGTGCAATGTTTCCCAAATTGGGAATGATCGGTCCCTTTTTGGGACCGGTTAACAACAATAGCCGGCAGAGGTGCGTCGCCCGCAAAGACGTCTTCGCGAGCAGGCTCGCTCCCACAGGTGGACTGTGTTTCAACCTGTGGGAGCGAGCCTGCTCGCGATGAACGATGACGCGGTGCTCGGACGGATCAAGTGCGTGGATCAACCCTATCCAGCGCCCGGTTCACCGCCAGTTCGGCGAGCATGACGATCTGCTGGATCGCCAGCGCCGTGCTGCGTTGCGGGCCGCCGAGTTCATTGGCGAAGTTACTGGCCATGGCACTGGCAGAAGCCAACGATTCGTAAGCGTGGGCGAGCAGGGTTTCGGTGTCGATGCCTGGGTTGACCAGAAACATGGTGCTTGGCTGTCGCGGCTGGACGGGTTGCGGACTGAGGTAGAAATCGAGCGCACGTTTGATGGCTTCGCGGTTTTGGGCGAGGTCTTCTGCGCGGATGGCTTCGGCGAGCGGGGTTGTGGTTTCGGGGGGTGGGTCTGGAATCAGTTTATCCATGGGTAGCTCCTACTTGTATTTTGGGAGCCAGCCTTTGTCGTTTCCACACGACAAAAGGTGGCAACTGTGCGCGGGGTGGAAAACCGATAAGTAGGCAACCGGCCAGACCGAAGTCTGCCCACGCACAGCCGCCGCGACGCAGTTTGCAGACGAAAAAAGACGTCGGCAACGATTACGGTGCTGGTGCATTGTTTCTACTTGAATCGGGTTTCCACACCCGATCGCTGAATTTGCAGCGACAACAAAAGACTAGAGACCGCGCTTCCGACGGACAACCTGAAAACCTTGTGGGAAGGTTCTGGTTATTTGGCACAGAATTAAACAGTTCAACGTAATCGGCTGACTGGACAGACCTCTTCGCGAGCAAGCCCGCTCCCACAGGTGGACCGAGTACACCTGCCAGAGATTGGTCGGCTACCAGGCCGCCATCGCTGGCAAGCCAGCTCCCACAAAAGAGCAAAAGCAAGATCAAAAGATCGCAGCCTACGGCAGCTCCTACAGGGAAGATAAGTACAACCCGCACGCGGCGCATGCCGCCCCACTCCAGGATGAGCGCAAGCTCGGCTGTCGCTCTTGATCTTGATCTTGATCCACGGGCGACATCGGAAGGCTGAGTGGAGGGATTGATCCGGGGGTGGGAGCGTAGCGACCGTTTGGCGAAGCCAAACACAGCGAGAGGAGGTGCAGCGAAGCAAACCGGAGGCGCTGCGCCCGGATCGATCCCGAAGCGAAGGGACCCCGAGCCCCAGCGAGCGGGCCGAACGCAGGAGCAAGCCTTTTTGGTTACTTTTTCGGCGTCTGGAAAAAGTGACTCGCCGTAAGGGCGAAACCGTAATCAGCCACACCCGCAGAAACGGATATACACCCCGGCGAAACTGACAGCGCTGACAGCCAGCCGTCACCCTACTGACCTGCAGACAGGTTTATAAAGACAACAACCCTGCCCAAACTCCGTCCGGCGCCCACCCCGCATGCGAATCAAAAAAAACCAAGCCCTGCTAGCCCTAGTGATCGCCCTGGCCGCCGCAGGCACATGGTGGGCACTGAAACCCGCCCCGACCAAACTGGCCACCCCAACCGCCATCCCGGTCCGCGTCGTCACCGTCAGCGAAAAAGACGTCCCCCGCTACACCACCGGCATCGGCTCCGTACTCTCATTACACAGCGTCGTAGTACGCCCACAAGTCGACGGCATCCTCACCAAAATCCTCGTCAAGGAAGGCCAACTCGTCAAAGCAGGCGACCTGCTCGCCACCATCGACGACCGCTCGATCCGCGCCAGCCTCGACCAGGCCCGCGCACAACTGGGCGAAAGCCAGGCGCAACTGCAAGTCGCCCTGGTCAACCTCAAACGCTACAAACTGCTCAGCGTCGACGACGGCGTCTCCAAACAGACCTACGACCAGCAACAAGCACTGGTCAACCAGTTGAAGGCCACCGCCCAAGGCAACCAGGCCGCAATCGACGCGGCGCAAGTACAACTTTCCTACACGCAGATCCGCTCCCCGGTCACCGGCCGCGTCGGTATTCGCACCGTCGACGAAGGCAACTTCCTGCGCATGACCGACACCGCCGGCCTGTTCACCGTGACCCAGATCGACCCGATCGCCGTGGAATTCTCCCTGCCGCAACAAATGCTGCCGACCCTGCAAGGCCTGATCAACGATCCGCAGCACGCACAGGTCAAGGCCTACATCGGCGCTGATACCGACGGCGAAACCGGCAACCTGCTCGGCGAAGGTCACCTGACCCTGATCGACAACCAGATCAACGCCAACACCGGCACCATCCGCGCCAAGGCTGAATTCGACAACGCCAGCCAGAAGCTCTGGCCGGGCCTGCTGGTGACGGTAAAAATTCAGACGGCACTGGATAAGAATGCGCTGGTGGTGCCGCCCACCGTCGTACAGCGCGGTCTCGATCAACACTTCGTCTATCGCGTGAATGGCGACAAGGTCGAAGCCGTACAAGTGCAGATGGTTTATCAGGGCAGCGGGCAGGACATCATCAAAGGCGTGAAGGCCGGTGACGTGCTGGTGACGGACGGCCAGTCGCGGCTCAAACCCGGCTCGACCGTGCAGGTCATGAGTGAACCGCCACAGGTAGTGCAAGCGGAGCCGAAACCATGAAGGCGCACAAAGGCGTCTCCACCTGGTGCATCGATCACCCGGTCGCGACGATTCTGTTGACCATCGCTTTGGTGCTGGTCGGCGTAATTGCCTTCCCGCGCCTGCCGATTGCCCCACTGCCGGAAGCGGAATTTCCGACAATTCAGGTCTCGGCGCAGTTGCCCGGCGCCAGCCCCGACACCATGGCTTCGTCCGTGGCCACGCCGTTGGAGGTGCAATTCAGCGCCATCCCCGGCATGACCCAGATGACCTCCAGCAGCGCGCTCGGCTCCAGCCTGCTGACCCTGCAATTCACCCTCGACAAGAGCATCGATACCGCCGCTCAGGAAGTCCAGGCCGCGATCAATACCGCCGCCGGCAAGCTGCCCAAGGACATGCCGACCCTGCCGACCTGGAAGAAGGTCAACCCGGCCGACAGCCCGGTGCTGATCTTAAGCGTCAGCTCGACGCAAATGCCCGGCACCGAACTCAGCGACCTGGTGGAAACCCTGCTCTCGCGTCAGATCAGTCAGATCGACGGCGTAGGACAAATCAACATCACCGGTCAGCAACGTCCGGCGATCCGCGTGCAAGCCTCGGCCGACAAACTGGCGGCCATCGGCCTGACCCTGGCCGACATTCGTCTGGCGATCCAGCAGACCAGCCTCAACCTCGCCAAAGGTGCGTTGTACGGCGAATCGAGCATCTCGACACTGTCGACCAACGACCAGTTGTTCAAACCCGAGGACTACAGCCAACTCATCGTTTCCTACAAGGACGGCGCCCCGGTTCACCTGCGGGATGTCGCCAAAGTCGTCAACGGTTCGGAAGATGCCTACGTGCAAGCCTGGGCCGGTGATCAACCCGGGGTGAACCTGGTGATCTCGCGCCAGCCCGGCGCGAACATCGTCGAAACCGTCGACCGCATTCAAGCCGCCCTGCCCGGCCTCGAAGCCATGCTCCCGGCCTCGGTGCAGGTGAAAACCCTGATCGACCGCACCCAGACCATCCGCGCCTCGCTGCATGAAGTCGAGATCACCCTGTTGATCGCGATCCTGCTGGTGGTGGCGGTGATGGCGCTGTTCCTGCGGCAGTTGTCGGCGACGATGATTGTGTCGGCGGTGCTCGGTGTATCGCTGACCGCCAGTTTCGCCCTGATGTACCTGCTGGGATTCAGCCTGAACAACCTGACGCTGGTGGCGATCGTCGTCGCGGTCGGGTTTGTCGTGGACGATGCGATTGTGGTGGTGGAGAACATCCACCGGCATCTGGAGGCCGGCGACAGCATGCGCGAAGCGGCGGTCAAAGGTGCCGGCGAGATCGGCTTCACCGTGGTTTCGATCAGTTTCTCGCTGGTGGCGGCGTTCATTCCTCTGCTGTTCATGGGCGGTGTGGTCGGGCGGCTGTTCAAGGAATTCGCCCTGACCGCGACCTCGACCATCTTGATTTCGGTGGTGGTGTCGCTGACCCTCGCGCCGACGCTGGCAGCGCTGTTCATGCGCAAACCGGTGCACCACGCCCACGACAAACCGGGCTTCAGCGAGCGCTTGCTGGCCTGGTACGAAAAAGGTCTGCGTCGCGCCCTCGCCCACCAGAAGTTGATGATTGGCGTATTCGGCCTGTCGCTGGGACTGGCGATTGCCGGTTACATCTTTATCCCCAAGGGTTTTTTCCCGGTGCAGGACACCGGTTTCGTCCTCGGCACCACCGAAGCCGCTGCGGATATTTCCTACGGCGACATGGTGAAAAAACACTTGGCGATGGCCGAAATCGTCGCCGCCGATCCGGCCGTTCAGGCGTTCTCGCACTCGGTGGGGGTGTCCGGCAGCAACCAGACCATCGCCAATGGGCGCTTCTGGATCGCCCTGAAAAAACGCGGTGACCGCGACGTCTCGGCCAGCCAGTTCATCGACCGCATTCGTCCACAACTGATGAAAGTCCCGGGCATCGTCCTGTACCTGCGCGCCGGCCAGGACATCAACCTCAGCTCCGGCCCGAGCCGCGCGCAGTATCAATACGTGCTCAAGAGCAACGACGGCGCGACCCTCGCCACATGGACGCAACGCCTCACGGAAAAACTGCGCAGCAACCCGGCGTTCCGCGATATTTCCAACGACCTGCAACTGGGCGGCAGCATCACCCACATCAGCATCGACCGTAGCGCTGCCGCACGTTTCGGCCTGACCGCCAGCGATGTCGATGAGGCGCTGTACGACGCCTTTGGCCAGCGGCAGATCAACGAATTCCAGACTCAAGTCAATCAGTACAACGTGATTCTGGAGCTGGACACCAAACAACGCGGCAAGGCCGAAAGCCTCAACTATTTCTACCTGCGCTCGCCGCTGAGTGGCGAGATGGTGCCGCTGTCGGCGCTGGCCAAATTCGATGCGCCGACCATCGGCCCGCTGTCGATTGCCCATGACGGCATGTTCCCGGCCGCCAACCTGTCGTTCAACCTGGCGCCCGGCGTGGCGTTGGGCGACGCGGTGATCCTGCTCAATCAGGCCAAGGCCGAGATTGGCATGCCCACCGCGATCAGCGGCAATTTCCAGGGCGCGGCGCAGGCGTTCCAGAGTTCGCTGGCCAGTCAGCCGTGGCTGATTCTCGCGGCGCTGGTGGCGGTGTACATCATTCTCGGCGTGCTCTACGAGAGTTTCGTGCATCCGCTGACGATCATCTCGACCCTGCCGGCGGCCGGTCTCGGGGCGGTGATCATGCTGTGGATCTGCGGTCAGGATTTTTCGATCATGGCGTTGATCGGGCTGGTGTTGCTGATCGGTATCGTCAAGAAGAACGGCATCCTGATGATCGACTTTGCCCTGGAAGCCCAGCGCAATCGCGGACTGGCGCCGCAGGATGCGATTTTCGAAGCGTGCCTGACGCGGTTCCGGCCGATCATCATGACCACCCTCGCCGCGCTGCTCGGCGCGTTGCCGCTGATGCTCGGTTACGGCACCGGCGCGGAACTGCGCCAGCCGCTGGGGATCGCGGTGGTGGGCGGCTTGCTGGTCAGCCAGATGCTGACGCTGTTTACCACGCCGGTCATATACTTGTGGCTTGAGCGGCTTTTCCACAGGCCCAAACCAATGCCCACGACGGCACTGGCGACCACAGACTGAGGCAGGGTCATGCGCGTTCTGATTATCGAAGACGAGGAAAAAACCGCGGACTATCTGCACCGCGGTCTGACGGAACAGGGTTACACCGTGGATCTGGCCCGCGACGGCGTCGAAGGCCTGCACCTGGCGCTGGAAAGCGACTACGCGGTGATCGTCCTCGACGTCATGCTGCCGGGCCTGGATGGCTTCGGCGTGCTGCGCGCATTGCGTGCACGCAAGCAGACCCCGGTGATCATGCTCACCGCCCGCGAGCGCGTCGAAGACCGGATCAAGGGTCTGCGTGACGGCGCCGACGATTACCTCGGCAAGCCGTTTTCCTTCCTTGAACTGGTAGCCCGCCTGCAAGCGCTGACCCGGCGCAGCGGTGGCCATGAACCAGTGCAAGTGAGCATCGCCGACCTGTGGATCGATCTGATCAGCCGCAAGGCCACCCGCGCCGGGACGCGGCTGGATCTGACGGCGAAAGAGTTCTCGCTGCTCAGTGTTCTGGCGCGCCGGCAAGGTGAAATCCTCTCGAAAACCGCGATTGCCGAGATGGTCTGGGACATCAATTTCGACAGCGACGCGAATGTCGTCGAAGTCGCGATCAAGCGTCTGCGAGCCAAGCTCGACGGGCCGTTCGACGAGAAACTGCTGCACACGATTCGTGGCATGGGTTATGTGCTGGAGAGCCGTGGTGTCCAGTAATTCGATTGCCCTGCGTTTGAGCGGGATGTTTACGCTGGTGGCGCTGCTGGTGTTTCTGTTGATCGGCGGCGCGCTGTATCAGCAGGTCGACAAGGGCCTTGGTCTGCTGCCGGAAGCCGAGCTGGATGCGCGTTACAGCGTACTGGAGTCGGCGCTCAATCGTTATGGCACGCCTGAGCATTGGGTGAAGATCAACGCCAAGCTCAAGCTGCTCGGCGAGGAAGACAAGCGCATTCGTTTCTGGGTGGTCAGCGGTGATCCCGGTTACGAGTACGGCGCGCCGGACGCGCAAATCCGCGCCTTCGCCAAACGCCCAACCGGCATGCATGACCTGCAGTTGCCCGAGCATCCTTATCCGCTGAAAGTGCTGCTGACCGAGTTACCCGCCAAGGATCAACGCCCGCCGCTGCGCTTCATGATCGGCATCGATACCGAGACTTTCCACGAGACTCAGCACAGCCTGCTGATCGCCTTGGTCAGCCTGGCCATTGTCGGCGTGCTGCTGGCCTCGGCGCTGGGTTATTGGGTGGCGCGGATCGGTCTCAAGCCGCTGATCAAACTGTCTCAGGAAGCCCAGCGCCTGGCACCGCCACTACGGGCCGGACGCCTGCGCATGTCGCCCTTGCCGCCGGAGCTGGAGCAGTTTGTCGACTCGTTCAACTCAACCCTGGAGCGGGTCGAACAGGCCTATTCGCGCCTGGAATCGTTCAACGCCGACGTCGCCCATGAACTGCGCTCGCCACTGACCAACCTGATCGGCCAGACCCAGGTCGCGCTGACCCGCGGGCGCTCCGCCGAGCATTACTTCGAAGTGCTGCAATCGAACCTCGAAGAGCTGGAACGCCTGCGTTCGATCATCAACGACATGCTGTTTCTGGCCAGCGCCGACCAGGGCAGCAAGGCCACCAAACTGACCGAGACTTCTTTGGCCGATGAAGTCGCGACCACGCTCGAGTACCTGGATTTCATCCTCGAAGACGCGCAAGTGCAGGTGCACGTCAGTGGCGATGCGCAGGTGCGGATCGAGATCGCGCATCTGCGTCGGGCGCTGATCAACCTGCTGAGCAACGCCGTGCAGCACACCGAGCCGGGCAAGGTGATCGAGGTGCGGATCGAGGTTGAAGACCATCAGGTCAGCATTGGTGTGGCCAACCCGGGATCGCCGATTGCCAGCGAGCACTTGCCGCGCTTGTTCGAGCGCTTTTATCGGGTGGATGCATCACGCAGCAACAGTGGCAATAACCATGGGTTGGGGCTGGCGATCGTCAAGGCGATTGCGCTGATGCATGGTGGGGATGTGTTTGTGCGCAGTGATCGGGGGATGAATACTTTCGGCATCCACCTCCCCGTTTAATTGCTGATTAAAGTCCCCTGTGGCGAGGGGATTCATCCCCGATGGGTTGCGAAGCGACCCCAAAATCCAGCGATCGCGATCTTCCTGACACAACCAGTACAAAGGATTGAGGGCTGCTTCGCAGCCCATCGGGGATGAATCCCCTCGCCACAGGGAATGGAGTCAACCCGCGGTTGATCTTTGCTTGTGCTGTAACAGTCATTTATGAAAATCACGCTGTTTCCCAACGCCCGGCAACCTTATCTTTGCCCGCACCAAACAGCACTTGCCAAGCAAGAAGGTTTTCAAGATGTCCAACAGTATGGGTATTGCCAGCGCTTTCGTTTTGTCCTCATTGATCCTGTCGCCGATGGCGATGGCTGAAGAATCGCAAGCGTTCGTAGCGCAGAATGCCGCTCGCGCTCACGCCTTCGAACAATCTCAGGCAGAAGTGATGGCCAAGTCGCAGGACGCCTCGCAAGCCCATCAAGCCGCCACTTCCCAGGCTCAAGCGGCCGAGAAAGACAGCTGAGTCGCGCACCGCGAAACATTTCCCTCGACGCGGTTGTTTGGCTCTTCCCGTTCAACCGTCGTCCTTCCAGGCCGCTGCCTTTCAGCGGCCTTTTTTCGTTGTGGTCTGAAAGCCGTTTGGTTCGTCTGTAAAAAACAAGAAACATCCCGCACCTCAAGACATTGAGGTGTCAGTTGACCCAAGGAGCTCCGTCGCAAGTGCGTTACCCAGTCAGTTTCACCCCGCTGTTCATTGCAATTGCCGCAACGATTGCCCCCGCCGCTCACGCCGACGAAGCCGCCAAACAAGGCTTCATCGAAGGCTCGAGCCTCAACCTCAACGCCCGCAACTACTACATGAATCGCAACCGTCTGCAGCAGACGGACGACAACATCGAGTGGGGCCAGGGTTTTCTCGGGATCTTCCAGTCGGGTTACACCGAAGGCACGGTCGGCTTCGGCATCGACGCCCACGCCATGCTCGGGCTGAAGCTCGACGGCGGTGGCGGTACCGATGGTTCGAGCATCCTGCCGATCAGCGATGGCAACGGCAAAGCGCCGGGCTCGTTCTCGACCGCGGGCGGCACGTTGAAGATGCGCGCCTTCGATACCGAGCTGAAGGCCGGTGACCTGTTCCTCACCAACCCGGTGATTGCCGGCGGTGATTCGCGCATGCTGCCGCAGACCTTTCGTGGCGTGAGTCTGACCAACCACAGCTTCGACGGCTGGATGTTCGAAGGTGGCCAGGCCAGTTTCACCAAGCCGTACAATCAGAGCGGTCGCCAGCGCATCGGCACGTCCTACGGCAAACTCGCCGAGGGCGACGAAAGCCGACACCTGAACTGGGCCGGCGTGTCCTGGAGCGGCGTCGAAGGCCTGACCAGCAATCTGTACGCCGCCGAGCTGAAGGACATCTGGAACCAGTACTACTACGACCTGGATTACACCTGGCAGTTGAACGATCTGGTCAGCCTCAACCCGGGCCTGCACTTCTATCACACGCAGGACACCGGCGACGCGCTGCTGGGTAACATCGACAACAACACCTACAGCCTGCATTTCACCGTCGGCATCGGCAACCACAGCGTCACCGCTGCGTACCAGCGCGTGAACGGCAACACGCCGTTCGACTACATCAGCCAGGGCGACAGCGTTTACCTCGACAACTCGCAACAGTACTCGGACTTCAACGGCCCGAACGAGCGCTCGTGGAAGCTCAAGTACGCCTATGACTTCGCCGGTCTCGGTGTGCCAGGCCTGACTTCGGCAGTTTCCTATTCGCGCGGCACCGTGGACTTGACCAAGGTCGATCCGGGCAGCAAAGGCTATGCCTCGTGGTACAGCGCTGACGGTCGCAACGCCAAGCACTGGGAACGCGACCTCGATCTGAAATACGTGGTGCAGAGCGGTCAGGCAAAAGACCTCGCGGTACGCCTGCAATGGGCGACCAACCGGGGTGGCAACGGTTACGGCGCGATTGATACGGACACCGATGAATACCGGGTGATTGTCGACTACCCGATCAACGTCTTCTAAGATCCCCTCTAGCTCAGTAACAACTGATCCTTTTTTTGAATGGAATAGATTTTGTGGCGAGGGGATTTATCCCCTCGCCACAGTAGATCTGTTTTAGTGTTATCCCCAGCAGTGTTTGTGCAACTACTCTTATAAGTCTTACCCCAACCGACAGCCCCCATCATGATCGCGAGCCGTACCCCACCTCTGGCGGGCAAGACCGGACGCCCCGAATTGCTGCTGATCTGCGGCAGTTCGCTGACCGTGATCGCGATTCTGTGCATCGTCACTTTTCTGCTGATTCGTGAGCACGCCAACGCTCAGGAATCGGCCACCCGCAGCGCCACCACCATCGCCCAGTTGATCGACGCCGACGTCCTGCGCACGGTCGAGCTGTACGACCTGACCTTGCAAGGCCTGATCGCCGCCGCTCAACGCGACGACCTGCGCGACGTCACCCCGCAGATCCGCCATCTGGCACTGTTCGACCGCTCGACCACCGCGCGCTTCAAGGGCGACATCCTGCTGCTCGACAAGCACGGCGATGTGGTCGCCGACTCATCACGCATCGAACCCAAACCGGGCAACTTCGCCGACCGCGATTATTTCCTCGCCCACGCCTTCAACCGCGATACCGGCATGTTCATCAGCCGCCCGTTCAAAACCCGCTGCGATTGCGACGAAGCCAATCAATGGCGCATCAGCTTCAGTCGGCGGATTTCCTCGGACACCGGCGAATTCGCCGGCGTGGCCGTGGCCTCGATGAAACTCGACTACTTCGATCAGTTGTTCAACAGCCTCGATATCGGCAAAGACAGCACGCTGAACATCATCAACAGCGACGGCGTGCTGCTGGCGCAGAAGCCTTATCTGCAAAGCGACTCCATCGGCAAGAGTTTCGGCAACCGGCCCAACGTGGTGCGGATTCTAGGCGACAAGGACGGCAGTGGCAGTTTCACCAGCACTTCGAGCATGGATCATCAGCAACGGCTCTACACCTATTCGCGGGTTGGCAATCTGCCGTTGACGGTGATGGTCGCGCTCTCCAGTGATGAGGTGTTCGGCACCTGGCGCCGCACCGCGCTGTTGATCAGCGGCGCCACCGGCGTGCTGTGCGCCGGGCTGCTGTGGCTGACCTGGCTGCTTGCCCGTGAGCTGCGTTTGCGCCAGCGCGCCGAACGTGAATTGGCACAACTGGCCGCCACCGATGCGCTGACCGGCGTGGCCAACCGGCGGATGCTCGATCAGTCGCTGCGCCACGAATGGTTCCGCGCCCAGCGTTCGGGCAAGCCGCTGTCGGTGATGATGATCGATGCCGACCACTTCAAGGCCTTCAACGACCGGCATGGGCACCAGGCCGGTGATCAGGCGCTGCGCGAACTGGCCAGGGTAATCACCGCGAACGTGCGACGACCGGGTGATCTGGTCGCCCGTTACGGTGGCGAAGAGTTCTCGGTGATACTCGCCGAAACCGATGGCCATGGTGCACAGCAGATTGCCGGGCATATTCGTCAGGCGGTCGAGCAGTTGCCGTTGGTCGACGGGGCCGAACGGCCGATGACGGTGAGTATTGGCATCTCGACGTGGACGGCGGCGAGCGAGATGACGCTGGAGCAGTTGTTGTTTGCAGCGGACAAGGCGCTGTATCAGGCCAAGGAAGGTGGGCGTAACCGGATAGTAGTGGCTGGCTGATTTTTGCGGCGATTGAACTGGCCTCTTCGCGAGCAAGCTCGCTCCCACAAGGGAACGCATTCCAAAATGTGGGAGCGGGCTTGCTCGCGAAGAGGCCTGAACAGGCAACATCAAATTCAAGGCATAAAAAAAGGCCATCCGAGGATGGCCTTCAAAAAACTAGAGAGGTTTTTTACTTACACTGCCGCAACCGGGCGCATGTAAGAGATTGGTGCGGTGCTGGCGTCTTCGAACGTCACGACTTCCCACGCATCTGTCTGCTCAATCAACTTGCGCAGCAGCTGGTTGTTCAGTGCATGACCGGACTTGAAGCCTTTGAACTCACCAATCAGGCTGTTACCCAGCAGGTACAGGTCGCCAATCGCATCGAGGATCTTGTGCTTCACGAATTCGTCTTCGTAGCGAAGGCCGTCTTCGTTCAGTACACCATCGGAATCCACCACGATCGCGTTTTCAACGCTGCCGCCGAGTGCGAGGTTGTGCTTGCGCAGGTACTCGATGTCACTCATGAAACCGAAAGTACGGGCGCGGCTGACTTCTTTTACGAACGAAGTGCTGGAAAAATCCACGCTTGCACTTTGGGTGCGGTCCCGGAAAACCGGGTGATCGAAGTCGATCTCGAAGCTCACCTTGAACCCTTCGAAAGGGACGAAAGTGGCGCGCTTGTCGCCATCTTCCACTGTCACTTCACGCAGGATGCGGATGAATTTCTTGGCGGCGTCCTGCTCTTCCAGGCCAGCCGATTGAATCAGGAATACGAACGGTCCAGCGCTGCCATCCATGATCGGGACTTCGGACGCGGAGAGCTCGACGTAGGCGTTATCGATGCCCAGGCCAGCCATGGCCGAGAGCAAGTGCTCTACCGTGTCCACTTTGACGTCGCCGTTGATCAGCGTCGTCGACATAGTGGTTTCACCGACGTTTTCCGCGCGGGCAGGGATCTGCACCACAGGGTCGAGGTCAGCGCGACAAAACACAATGCCAGTGTCGACAGGCGCAGGCTTGAGGGTCAGGTAGACCTTCTCCCCGGAATGCAGGCCTACACCTGTGGCACGGATAATATTTTTCAGTGTGCGTTGTTTAATCATGGCTTGGGCCGCTTCAGCGCAAATTGCGAACTGGTATCAACAAAGGCTGGCGATAATAGCAGACCGAGCCTTTGCTGAACACCAATCACCGTCATAGCCCTGATACATTCCATCAATCGGCCTGACGACGCAGGAATGCCGGGATGTCCAGGTAATCCAGATCGTCCTGCGGGTTCATCTTCGCGGCAGTCGCAGCACCGGCCTGAGCCTGGTTGCGCATGACGGTCGGACGGTCCAGGTCACGGTAGTTCACCGCCGGAGCTTCCTGACGCGCAGGAGCCGGTTGTTGAACCTGAGCGGCAGCCATGGAGGTGTGAACGGTGTTGTCGATGACCTTCACAGGCTTCTCGATTTTCGCGCCCAGACCGGTGGCAACCACGGTGACGTGCAGTTCGTCGCGCATGTCCGGATCGATAACGGTACCGACCTTGACCATTGCGTGCTCGGAAGCGAAGGCTTCGATGATGCTACCCACGTCGGAGTACTCACCCAGGGACAGGTCAGGACCGGCGGTGATGTTCACCAGGATGCCGCGTGCACCTTGCAGGTTCACGTCTTCCAGCAGCGGGTTGCGGATGGCCGCTTCGGTCGCTTCACGTGCACGGTTCGGACCGCTGGCGCAGCCAGTGCCCATCATCGCCATGCCCATTTCGCTCATCACGGTACGCACGTCGGCGAAGTCAACGTTGATCATGCCCGGACGCTTGATGATGTCGGAGATACCGCGAACGGCACCGGCCAGTACGTCGTCAGCCTTGGCGAAAGCCGACAAGAGGCTTGCGTCTTTACCGAGGATGGTCAGCAGCTTCTCGTTGGGGATAGTGATCAACGAGTCGACGCTTTCGGAAAGCATGCGGATGCCTTCGTCGGCGATCTGCATACGCTTGCGGCCTTCGAACGGGAACGGACGGGTCACGACCGCAACGGTCAGGATGCCCATTTCCTTGGCCACTTCGGCGATGATCGGCGCAGCACCGGTACCGGTACCGCCGCCCATGCCAGTGGTGATGAACACCATGTTGGTGCCCTGCAGGACTTCGGCAATGCGCTCACGGTCTTCGAGAGCGGCCTGACGACCTACTTCAGGGTTGGCGCCAGCGCCCAGACCTTTGGTCACGCCGGTGCCCAGTTGCAGGATGGTGCGCGCGCCGATGTTTTTCAGCGCTTGAGCATCAGTGTTGGCGCAGATGAATTCGACGCCTTCGATGTTGCTCTTGACCATGTGGTTGACAGCGTTGCCGCCGCCACCGCCAACACCGATAACTTTGATTACCGGGCTTGCGGGGATGTTGTCTACGAGTTCGAACATTTTCCCTCTCCTTACATTCTCTAGTTTTTTCGCCTACTGCATTTTTGTAGCGGTGTTGCGGTAAAGCTTTAGAAGTTGCCTTGAACCCACTTCTTCAATCGGTCCAGCAACGGCGCCTGTGGCTCATCGTTGCTGTAGCTGTCGCGGCTGCCGATGCCCGAGAACGAGATCCCGTCGGACTGCTTCTGCAGGCCGTACATCAACAAGCCCACGCCAGTGGAATAAATCGGGTTGCGCACCACGTCATCCAGACCCTTCACGCCATGCGGCACGCCCAGGCGCACCGGCATGTGGAAGATTTCTTCGGCCAGTTCGGTGGCACCTTCCATCTTCGACGTACCGCCGGTCAGGACGATGCCCGCCGGGATCAGGTCTTCGTAGCCGCTGCGACGCAGTTCGGCCTGGATCAGGGTGAACAGTTCGTCGTAACGCGGCTCGACCACTTCGGCCAGGGCCTGACGCGACAGTTCGCGCGGTGGACGGTCGCCAACGCTCGGCACCTTGATGGTTTCGCCGGCACCGGCCAGTTTGGCCAGGGCGCAGGCGTAGCGGATCTTGATCTCTTCGGCGTACTGGGTCGGGGTGCGCAACGCCATGGCGATGTCGTTGGTCACCTGATCACCGGCAATCGGGATCACCGCGGTGTGGCGGATCGCGCCTTCGGTGAAGATCGCGATGTCGGTGGTGCCGCCGCCGATGTCGACCAGGCACACGCCCAGTTCTTTTTCGTCGTCGGTCAGTACCGAGTAAGCCGAGGCCAGTTGCTCGAGAATGATGTCGTCGATTTCCAGACCGCAGCGACGCACGCATTTTTCAATGTTCTGGGCAGCATTGACGGCGCAGGTGACCACGTGAACCTTGGCTTCCAGACGGACGCCAGACATGCCCAGAGGCTCGCGGACGCCTTCCTGGTTATCGATCACGTAATCCTGCGGCAGGGTGTGCAGCACGCGCTGGTCAGCCGGGATCGCCACGGCCTGGGCGGCGTCGAGTACGCGCTCCAGGTCAGCCGAGCTCACTTCGCGATCACGAATCGCCACGATGCCGTGGGAGTTCAGGCTGCGGATGTGATTGCCGGCCACGCCGACGAAAGCCGAGTGAATGCGGCAGCCCGCCATCAGTTGGGCTTCTTCGATCGCGCGCTGGATCGATTGCACGGTGGACTCGATGTTCACCACCACACCCTTCTTCAGGCCGCGGGACGGGTGAGTACCGATACCGACGATTTCCAGCGTGCCGTCGTCCGCGACCTCGCCTACCAGCGCCACCACCTTGGAGGTGCCGATATCCAGACCGACGATCATTTTGCCGCTTTGCACGTTTGCCATGGGTCCTGCCTCTTCTTAATTCTTTGCGACAGCGGGTTGGGCTGTCGTCGGCGCTACTGGTTCCCGCCAGCCAACAGCGAGGCCGTTGGCGTAGCGCAGATCGATGCGCGCAATGTTCGTAATCTGGTCTTTAAGCGTCTTGTCATAGATGGCAATGAAGCGGCGCATCTTTTCCACCAGGTTGCCGCGTCCCAGCAGCAACTCGATGCCGGGGCCGGAGCTGCCGGCACCGGTGGTCAGGAACCAGCTGCCACGTTCACGCAGTTCCAGGCGCGCGATCGAGAAGCCCAGCGGCCGGAGCATCTGGCTCAGCACCTGATACTGCTGCATCACTTGCTGCTGGGCCCGTTGTGGGCCGAACAGCTGTGGCAGGTGTTCGTAGTTCGCCAACTCCTTTGGCGTGAAGGCCTGACCCTGGTTGTTGAGCAGCGACTCGTCGCCCCAACGGGCCACCGGCAGTTGCTCTTCGAGGCGGATCACCACCTGGTCCGGCCACACCCGGCGTACTTCGGCGTGGGCGATCCATGGCATCTGCTCAAGCTCGGTACGCATGCTGGCCAGATCAATGGTGAAGAAGCTCGACGCCACGTACGGGGCGATTCGCTGCTGCACCGCTTGCTGACTGATGTAGCTCAGGTCGCCCTGCACGGCGATCTTGGTGATCGGCCGGTCGGCGTACGGCAGCAAACGCTGCGCGCCTTCGTAGGTACCGAACCCGAGCGCCACCAGCAGCACCGGCCAGAACAGGCTTTTCAGAAAGCCGAAATTGGCTTTCGGCAGGCGCGCGGACATCGGCTCTTTGGCCACCATTCGGCTGGCACCCCGCGGCACCGGCTTGCGGCCGGGTGCGGGTGGCTGATGTCTGAGATGAGCGCCTTGCATGGTCTTAACCTCGCGCCTCTGTGTTACCGGAGCCTTCAACACTGGCGGCCAGAATGGCCAGAACCAGTTGCTGGAAGTCCAGACCGGCAGCACGGGCCGCCATCGGCACCAGACTGTGATCGGTCATGCCCGGTGCGGTGTTCACTTCCAGGAACCAGAACTGTCCGTCGGCGTCCTGCATCACGTCCGCCCTGCCCCAACCGGCAATACCCAGCGCCTCACAGGCCTTGGCCGTGAGATCCATGAGTTCCTGCTCCTTGGCGGCATCCAGCCCGCACGGAATGCGGTACTGGGTATCGTTGGCGATGTACTTGGCGTCGTAGTCGTAGAACGTGTGCGGTGTACCCAGGGCGATAGGAGGCAACACCTGGTCACGCAGGGTGGCTATGGTGAACTCCGGACCTTGAATCCATTGTTCAACCAAGACTTGCGAATCGTAGGTACTGGCCGCTTTCCATGCGTCGATCAACTCGGACGCAGAACTCACTTTGGCCATCCCGATACTTGAACCTTCATGCGCCGGTTTGACGATCAAAGGGAAGCCCAGTTCCGTCGCCGCGGAAATACAATCGGCTTCGCTGCACAGCACGGCGTGACGCGGCGTCGGAATCCCGAGGCTGTGCCAGACCTGCTTGGTGCGCAGTTTGTCCATCGCCAGTGCCGAAGCGAGGATGCCGCTGCCGGTGTAAGGAATACCGGCGCATTCGAGCAGGCCCTGCATCGAGCCGTCTTCACCGCCACGACCGTGGAGAATGATGAACGCGCGGTCGATCTTTTCATTCAGCAGACGCTGCAGAAAATCCTCGCCGACGTCGATCCCGAACGCGTCCACGCCAGCGCTTTGCAGCGCGTCGAGCACGGCGTTACCGGATTTCAGCGAAACCTCACGCTCGGCACTCATGCCACCGAACAGCACGGCGACACGGCCGAAATCTTTCGGCGCGATGGTGGAGAACAGGTTGGCGTAGGCAGCAGTCATTTCAACTTCCCCTCGACCGACGCAGCCACGGCGCCGGCGAACAATTCACTTTTCAACAGCTTCGGCGCGAGACCGCCGATATCCCCGGCGCCCTGGCACAGCAGGATGTCGCCGGCACGCAGCAGCGGTTTGACCAGCGGCGCGAGGTCGACACCGCGCTCGATGTAGATCGGATCGAGCTGACCGCGCTGACGGATGCTGTTGCACAACTTGCGGCTGTCCGCGCCCGGGATCGGCTCTTCGCCCGCCGGATAGACTTCCATCAGCAACAGCACGTTGGCATCGGCCAGTACATTGACGAAATCGTCGTACAGGTCACGGGTGCGGCTGTAACGGTGCGGCTGATAGACCATCACCAGACGGCGCTCCGGCCAGCCACCGCGCACGGCTTTGATCACGGCCGCGACTTCAGTCGGGTGGTGACCGTAGTCGTCGACCAGCATCACGTTGCCGCCGTCCACCGGCAGTTCGCCGTAGACCTGGAAGCGTCGGCCAACGCCCTGGAACCCGGACAGGCCCTGAACGATGGCTTCGTCGCTGACGCCTTCGTCGCTGGCGATGCAGATGGTCGCCAGTGAGTTGAGCACGTTGTGGTTGCCCGGCATGTTCACCGATACGTCCAGCGGCTCGCGATCCGGGCGCAGCACGGTGAAGAAAGTCTGCATGCCTTGCTGACGCACATTGATGGCGCGCACGTCGGCGTCTTCGCTGAAGCCGTAGGTCACGGTCGGACGTTTGACCAGCGGCAGGATTTCACGCACCACCGGATCGTCCAGGCACATCACCGCCAAACCGTAGAACGGCAGGTTGTGCAGGAACTCGACGAAGGTTTTCTTCAGCTTGTTGAAGTCACCGTCGTAGGTCGCCATGTGATCGGCGTCGATGTTGGTGACCACGGCCACCAGCGGTTGCAGGTGCAGGAAGCTCGCGTCGCTTTCGTCGGCTTCAGCAATCAGGTAGCGGCTGGTGCCGAGCTGGGCATTGGTGCCCGCGGCATTCAGACGGCCACCGATGACGAAGGTCGGGTCCAGACCACCAGCGGCGAACACCGAAGCGATCAGGCTAGTGGTGGTGGTTTTGCCATGAGTACCGGCGACGGCGATGCCGTGGCGATAGCGCATCAGCTCGGCGAGCATCTCGGCACGTGGCACCACCGGAATGCGGCGCTCAAGAGCGGTCGCCACTTCCGGGTTGGAAGTGTTGACAGCACTCGACACCACCAACACGTCAGCGGTAGCGGCGTTCTCGGCACGGTGACCGATATAGATGTGCGCACCGAACGATTCCAGACGCTCGGTCACCGGCGAAGCCTTCAGGTCGGAACCGGACACTTCATAGCCCAGGTTCAACAACACTTCGGCAATCCCGCACATGCCCACGCCGCCGATACCGACGAAGTGGATGCGACGGATGCGGCGCATTTCCGGTTGTGGCATGGCTTTCTGATTCTCAACCATGAGCCACCTCCAGGCAGGTATCGACCACGCTACGGGTGGCATCGGGTTTGGCCAGACGGCGGGCCGCTTGGGCCATTTCTTCGAGTCGTTGCGGTTGCATCAAGACCTCTGTCAGGCGCGCGGCAAGGTCCGCGGCACCAGTCGTTCTTTGCGGCATCACGAAGGCAGCGCCTTCACGGGCCAAATAATCGGCGTTGCGGGTCTGGTGATCGTCGATCGCGTGGGGCAAAGGCACCAGCATCGAGGGCAGACCAACGGCAGCCAGCTCACTGATGGTCAGCGCGCCGGCGCGGCACACCACCAGGTCAGCCCAGCCATAGGCCTGGGCCATGTCTTTGATGAACGGCTGCACCTGCGCATCCACGCCGGCGGCGCGGTAGCGCTCTGCAGTCACTTCATCGTGGTTTTTGCCGGCCTGATGAAACACTTCCGGACGCAAATCGGCAGGGACTTGCGCCAGGGCTTCAGGCAGCAACTTGTTCAACGGTTCTGCGCCCAGGCTTCCGCCGAGGATCAGCAAACGCGCTTTGCGCCCGGCCAGAGCCGGTCGCGATGTTTCGAGGAACAGCTCGCTGCGCACCGGGTTTCCGGTGGTACGGCGGGTGTCCGACAGAGTAAAGGTGTCGGGGAACGCTTCACACACCCGGGCGGCGAACGGCACCAGCAACCGATTGGCGGTGCCGGCCACGGCGTTCTGCTCGTGAACGATCACCGGCACACCGGCCAGTTTCGCGGCAATCCCGCCAGGCCCGGTCACATAACCACCGAAGCCGACCACGCAGACTGGACGCAACTTGCGAATCACCGCCCGCGCCTGCCACACCGACTTGAGCAACATGAACGGTGCCTTGAGCAGCGACAGCTTGCCCTTGCCACGCAACCCGGTGGCATTGATGCGGTGCAGTTCCAGACCTGCAGCCGGCACCAGTTCGTTTTCGATTCCGCGTGGCGTGCCGAGCCAGTGCACGGTGTAGCCGCGCGCCTGGAATTCGCGGGCACAGGACAGCGCCGGGAACACGTGGCCGCCGGTGCCGCCGGCCATGATCAATACGTTAGCGCCCATGATTCGGCTCCTCGGCGAAGTCGCTCTCATGGAACTCCATCTCTTCACTGCCCAAGTGGGTTCGACTCTCCCACTCGATCCTCAGCAACAAGCCGAGGCAGGCGCAGCAGATCACCAGGGAACTGCCGCCATAACTGAGGAACGGCAGGGTCAGGCCCTTGGTCGGCAGCAGACCGACGTTCACCCCGATGTTGATCAGGAACTGACCGATCCACAGGAACGACAGACCGTAAGCCACATAAGCGGCGAAGAACTGCTTGGCTTTTTCGGCCCACAGACCGATGTACATGCCGCGAATACACACGAAGACGAACAGCGCGACGGTGCACAGCGAACCCACCGCACCCAGCTCTTCGGCAAGTACGGAGAACACGAAGTCGGTGTGCGCTTCAGGCAGGTAGAACTGTTTCTGCACGCTGTTGCCCAGGCCAACGCCCAGCCACTCACCGCGACCGAAGGCAATCAACGCCTGCGACAACTGATAACCCGCGCCGAACTGGTCGGCCCACGGGTCGGCGAAGTTGGTCAAACGCGCCATCCGGTAAGGCTGCATCTGAATCAGCAAGACCACGGCCCCGACTGCCAGCACCACCATCAGCGAGAAGCGGAACAGCCCGACTCCGCCGAGGAACAGCATCGCCGCCGCAGCCCCCATCATTACCACGGTGGCACCGAAGTCCGGCTCCATCAGCAACAGACCCGCCATCGGCAGCAGCACGATGAACGGCTTGAAGAAGCCCATCCAGCTCTCGCGCACTTCTTTCTGCCGACGCACCAAATAACCGGCGAGGTAGATCACCACAAACACCTTGGCGATCTCGGACGGCTGAACGTTGAAGAAGCTGAAACCGATCCAGCGCATCGACCCGTTCACTTCACGGCCGATCCCCGGGACGATCACCATCACCAGCAGACCGAATGCGCCGATCAGCATCATCCAGCCCAGACGCTGCCAGGTGGCAATCGGAATCATCATGGTGATGATGCACGCGCCGAGGCCCAGTGCCACGTAGATCAGGTGGCGAATCATGTAATACAGCGCGCTGCCCGACTGCGCCGCCGCCACTTCAGTGGAGGCCGAGGCGATCATGATCAGGCCCAGGCCCAGCAGTGCCAGGCAACCGGCGAGCATCGGGAAGTCGAGGTCGATGCCACGGCCGGTGATGATCGGCGACGGGTACGGCTTGATGATATTGCGCAGGCTCATGCCAGATCCTCCACGGCGCGGACGAACTGGTGACCACGGTCTTCGTAATTCTTGAACATGTCGAAACTGGCGCAGGCCGGCGACAGCAGCACTACGTCACCCGGCTGGGCGACTGCGCGGCACTGCGCAACGGCGTCGACCAGCGAGGTCGCGCGAATCAGTGGCACGGCGTCACCGATGGCTGCGCCGATCTTGTCGGAGTCGCGGCCCATCAGGATCACGGCGCGGCAGTTGGCCGCCACCGGATCACGCAGGTCGTTGAACTCGGCGCCTTTGCCGTCGCCACCGGCGATCAGCACGACCTTGCCGTCGATATCCGCACCCAGGCCTTCGATGGCGGCCAGTGCGGCGCCGACGTTGGTGGCCTTGGAGTCGTTGTAGTAACCGACGCCGTCGAGATCACGCAGCCACTGGCAGCGGTGTTCGAGGCCGGTGAAGTTACGCAGGGCATCAAGCATGGCGTCGAACGGCAGGCCGACCGCATGCCCCAGTGCCAGTGCCGCGAGGGCATTGGCCTGGTTATGCGCGCCGCGCACTTTTAGTTCGCGCACTGGCATCAGGTTCTGGAATTCGAAGGCCAGGTATTTCTCGCCGTCTTCTTCGCGCAGGCCGAAGGCCTTGAAATCCGGTTTGTTCAGGCCGAAGGTCCAGCATGGCTGACCCTCGCCGATCAGCGGACGGCTGAGTGCGTCCTGACGATTGACCACGAACTGCTTCGCGCCACGGAAGATCCGGTGCTTGGCCAGGTGATACGCCGGCAGGCCGCTGTAGCGGTCCATGTGGTCTTCGCTGATGTTCAGCACGGTGGCCACTTCAGCGTTGAGCTGGTCGGTGGTTTCCAGCTGGAAGCTCGACAGTTCCATCACGTACAGCTCGACGTCATCGCTGAGCAATTCCAGCGCTGGCGTACCGAGGTTGCCGCCGACCGCGACGCGTTTGCCGGCCGCAGCCGCCATCTCGCCGACCAAAGTGGTGACGGTGCTTTTCGCGTTGGAACCGGTGATGGCCACGATCGGCGCCCGCGCGTTACGCGCGAACAGCTCGATATCGCCGGACATTTTCACGCCACGGGCGGCAGCGGCTTGCAGGGCCGGGGTCGCCAGCGCCAGGCCGGGGCTCACGTAGAGCTCGTCGGCGCGGCACAGGAATTCGACGTCCAGCTCGCCACAACGCACTTCCACGTGCGGATAGTCACGCTTGAGCGTGGCCAGTTCCGGTGGATTGTCCCGCGTATCGGCGACGGCAAACGACACGCCCCGGTTCGCCAGGAAGCGAACCAGGGACATGCCGCTCTTGCCGAGGCCGACAACGATGCGGAAGTGGTCAGAAGCGATCAGAGACACTCGTTCTACCTCAGCTTCAGGGTGGCAAGGCCGATCAGCACGAGAATCACGGTGATGATCCAGAAACGGACGATCACGCGTGGCTCGGGCCAGCCCTTGAGTTCAAAGTGGTGGTGAATCGGTGCCATGCGGAACACACGGCGCCCGGTCAGCTTGAAAGAGGCAACCTGGATAACCACCGACAGGGTTTCCATCACGAACACGCCGCCCATGATGAACAGGACGATTTCCTGACGGACGATCACTGCGATGGTGCCCAGTGCCGCGCCCAGTGCCAGAGCACCGACGTCGCCCATGAACACTTGCGCCGGATAGGTGTTGAACCAGAGGAATCCGAGGCCGGCACCGATCAGTGCGCCGCAGAACACGATCAGTTCGCCCGCGCCCGGCACGTAAGGGATCAGCAGGTATTCGGCGAATTTCACGTTACCCGACAGGTAGCAGAAAATTCCCAGACCGCCGCCGACCATCACGGTTGGCATGATCGCCAGACCGTCGAGGCCGTCGGTCAGGTTGACCGCGTTGCTCGAACCGACGATCACGAAGTAGGTCAGCACGATGAAGCCGGCGCCCAGCGGAATGCTGTAGTCCTTGAGCATCGGCAGGATCAGCGTGGTCTCCACCGGCGTGGTCGCGGTCATATAAAGGAAGATCGCTGCGCCCAGGCCAAAGACCGACTGCCAGAAATATTTCCAGCGGCTTGGCAAGCCACGGGAGTTCTTCTCGATCACTTTGCGGTAATCGTCGACCCAGCCAATGGCGCCGAACAGCAGCGTCACCAGCAGAACGACCCACACGTAGCGGTTGCTCAGGTCAGCCCACAGCAGGGTGCTGACACCGATGGAAGACAAAATCAGTGCGCCGCCCATGGTTGGCGTACCCGACTTGGACAGGTGCGATTGCGGGCCGTCATTACGAACGGACTGGCCGATCTGACGGTTCTGCAGGGTGCGGATCATCCACGGGCCATAGCACAGCGACAAAACCAGCGCGGTCAGCACACCGAGGATCCCGCGCAGGGTCAGGTACTGGAAGACCGCGAAGCCTTTGTAGAACTGTTGCAGATACTCCGCTAGCAGCAGCAGCATTAATGTTTCTCCAGACTGGACCCGCACAGAGCCGCAACGATGTTTTCCATCGCTGCACTGCGCGAACCCTTGATCAAAATGGTGGTGTTTGTGTCCTGCTCGGCGTCGAGGGCCTGGATCAGTTCGGCTTGCGTGCCGAAGTGATGCGCCTCTTTACCGAATGCGTTCACGGCGTGGACCATGTTCGGCCCGACCGCGTAAAGCGCGGAAACCTTGCCCCGGGCGTATTCGCCCACGTCGCGGTGCCCCTGCTCCGCCCAGTCGCCCAACTCGCCGATATCTCCGAGCACCAGGACGGTGCGGCCGGAAAAGCCGGCGAGTATATCAACGGCCGCGCACATGGAGGTGGGGTTTGCGTTGTAAGTGTCATCGATCACGCGCATGCCGTTCTTCGCCAGTTGCGCGACGGTGCGACCCTTGACCGGTTGTACTGCGCCAAGCCCGGTGGCAATGCCGAACAGCGACACGCCCAAGGCGTGAGCGGCAGCGGCGGCAGCCATGGCGTTGGCGACGTTATGGGTGCCGAGCAGGTTCAGTTGAACGTGCTCCACACCTTCAGGTGTATGCAGGTTGAAGGCCGGGCAGCCCCGGGCATCGGTGCTCAGGTCGCTGGCGTAGAAATCTGCCTGAGGATTGTTCAGGGAGAAGGTCAGCACCTTGCGTGCGCCGGCGCGGAGCTTCCAGATGCCATAGGCCTTGTCATCGAGGTTGAGTACGGCGACGCCATCCGCTGCCAGCCCGTCGATGATCTCGCCTTTGGCTTCGACGATTTTTTCCGGCCCGCCGAACTCGCCAACGTGGGCGGTGCCAGCGTTGTTGAGAATCGCCACGTGTGGCTTGGTCAGCCCGACGGTGTAGGCGATTTCGCCCAGACGCGAAGCGCCCAGTTCGATCACGGCGGCGGTGTGTTCCGGCGCCAGTTCAAGCAGGGTCAGCGGTGCGCCCAGATCATTGTTCAGATTGCCGCGCGTCGCCAGCACCGGACCGCGGGTACGCAAGATGCTCGCGAGCATTTCCTTGACCGTGGTCTTGCCGCTGGAGCCAGTGATGGCCGCGACTGGCTGGGTGAATGCGGCACGGTTCAACGCACCCAACTGGCCGAGGGCCTGGCGGGTGTCCTTGACCAGCAGTTGCGGCAAGGTGCTGTCGACGACTTCGCGCTCGACCAGTGCCGCCACCGCGCCCTTGCCGGCGACGTCGTTCAGATAGTCGTGACCATCGAAGCGCGGACCGGTCAGGGCAATAAACAGTTGGCCAGCGGTGATCGCACGGCTGTCGATGCTGACGCCATCAAAACTGGCGTCGCTGCTGATCAGACGGGCGTCGAGCACGTTGGTCAGTTCGCTCAATGTCAGGGCCTTAAGCATGGGCCACCTCCCACGCGGTGAGGGCATGATCGGCCTCGACCAGATCGGAGAAAGCGTGCCGCTCGCCGTTGATTTCCTGATAGTCCTCGTGACCTTTACCGGCCAGCACGATCACGTCATCCGCCGAAGCACCGGCGATCAGCTGGGCGATCGCCTGACCACGGCCGGCGACGAAGGTGACGTTATCCACAGCGCTGAAACCGGCGCGGATGTCGTCGAAAATCTGCGCCGGGTCTTCCGTGCGCGGGTTGTCATCGGTGACCAGTACGCGATCAGCCAGACGCTCGACTACTTCGGCCATCAGCGGACGCTTGCCGCGATCACGATCACCGCCACAGCCGAACAGGCACAGCAACTGGCCTTTGACGTGTGGGCGCAATGCGCTCAGAACTTTTTCCAGCGCATCTGGGGTGTGGGCGTAGTCGACCACCACCAGCGGCTGAGTGCCGCCACCCAGACGCTGCATGCGTCCGGCCGGGCCTTCGAGTTTCGGCAGCACCTTGAGAATTTCGTCGAGGGCGTAATCCAGACCGAGCAAGGCGCCGACTGCCGCCAGTACGTTGCTCAGGTTGAAACGACCGAGCAGCGTGCTGCGCAGGTGATGCTCGCCCTGCGGCGTGACCAGCGTGGCGCGTACGCCGTGATCATCGAACTGCGCTTCACGGCAGAACAGGTAGGCGCTGCTGTCGAGCAGGCTGTAAGTGATCAGGCGCGAATCGCGTTTATCGGCGGCCAGTTGCCGACCGAAATCGTCGTCGAGGTTGACCACGCGGCACTTCAGGTCATTCCAGGCGAACAGCTTGGCCTTGGCCTCGGCGTACGCCTCCATGGTGCCGTGATAATCCAGGTGATCGCGGGACAGGTTGGTCATCACCGCGACGTCGAACGCCAATGCGGTAACGCGGCCCTGATCCAGACCGTGTGACGAGACCTCCATGGCCACGGCTTTGGCCCCGGCCTTTTTCAGGTCGCCCAAGGTTGCTTGCACGGCAATCGGATTCGGCGTGGTGTGCAGGCCGCTTTCCAGCGCGCCATAGAACCCGGAACCCAGCGTACCGACGATGCCGCAATGCTGACCGAGCAGATCGAGTGCCTGCGCGACCAGTTGGGTCACGCTGGTTTTGCCGTTGGTGCCGGTGACGCCAATCAGGTTCAGGTGATGGCTCGGCTCGCCATAAAAGCGCCCGGCGATGTCGGACAACTGCGCCGCCAGGCCTTTGACCGGAATCAACGGCACTTCGGTGATCGGCAGCACGGTGGCGCCTTCCACTTCATAGGCAACCGCCGCCGCGCCGCGCTGCAAGGCATCGGCGATGTGCGCACGGCCATCGAACTTGCCGCCCGGCACGGCGAGGAACAGGTCACCCGCGCGTACGTTGCGGCTGTCCAGCGCCAACTCACGGATCAGCAGATCGTGGCCGGCGTGGGGGAATATCTTGTTCAGACTCAGAGACATCAGCCGCGCCCTCCATTGGCTTTCAGCGGAACGACCGGGGTAGCGTTGGCCTGTTGAGTGGTCGGCAGGTTGTCCGGGGTCACGTTCATCAGACGCAGGGTGCCGGACATCACACGACTGAACACCGGCGCCGACACCAGACCACCGAAGTAACCGGCCTTGGACGGTTCATCGATCACCACCACGATGGCGTAACGCGGATCGCTCATCGGGCCGAAACCGGCGAACAGCGAACGGTACGAGTTTTCGGCGTAGCCCTTGGTGCCCACCGACGTTTTACGTGCAGTACCCGACTTGCCGGCCACGTGATACGCCGGCACCTGCGCACGGAACACGCCGCGCGGTGCTTCGATCACTTGTTGCAGCATGCCTTGCATGGTTTTCGCGACCGCTTCCGGCAGTACCTGGGTGGTCTGCGGCGGCTTGTCGGTTTTGATCAGGGTCAGCGGTGCCAGACGACCGTTGTTGGCCAGCGCCGAGAACGCGTGCACCAGCTGGATCGCCGTCACGGAAATACCGTAGCCGTAAGACAGCGTCGCAGTTTCGGCCTTGCGCCATTCACGGTAATTCGGCAGGTTGCCGACGCGCTCGCCCGGGAAGCCGAGGCCGGTGTCCTGGCCGAGGCCGACTTTCTGTGCGAGGCGGAAAATGGTTTCGCCACCAATATCGAACGCAACCTTACTCATGCCGACGTTACTGGAATTGATCAGGATGCCGGTCAGGTCGAGTACCGGACCTTCGGTCTTCGACACGTCCTTGATGGTGTATTTGCCGATCTGCAGGGAGCCCGGGTACACCTCGACGGTGTCGCTCGGTTTCCAGCGGCCGGTTTCGATCGCGGCACTCATCGAGATCGCTTTCATGGTCGAACCCGGTTCGAACACGTCGATCATCGCGCGGTTACGCATCATCGCCGGCTGCAGGTTGCGACGGTTGTTCGGGTTGTAGGTCGGCTGGTTGACCATGGCGAGAATCTCGCCGGTCTTCACGTCCATGATCACCAGGCTGCCGGCCTTGGCGCCGTTCTCGATGATCGCGTTGCGCAGCTCGCGGTTGGCCAGGTATTGCAGACGCAGGTCAATCGACAACGCCAAGGGCTTGCCGGCCTTGGCGTTCTTGGTGACCTGGACATCCTTGATCAGCCGACCGCGCCGATCCTTGATGACCTGCCGCTTGCCCGGGACACCGGCCAGCCACTCGTCGTAGGCCAGCTCGACGCCTTCACGCCCGTGATCGTCAATGTCGGTAAAGCCGACCATGTGCGCGGTAACTTCACCGGCCGGATAGAAGCGGCGGAATTCTTCGATGCCGTAAACGCCCGGCACTTTCAGATCGAGCACAGCCTGGCCCTGCTCGGGGGTCAGCCCGCGCACCAGATAAATGAATTCTTTGTTGGCCTGGGCTTCGAGACGTTCGGCCAGGGCTTTCGGATCCTGCCCCAGCGCAGCGGCCAGCGCCGGCCACTTCTCTTTGGCGGTCTGCATTTCCTTGGCGTTGGCCCACAGGGTCGTCACCGGGGTGCTCACGGCCAACGGCTCGCCGTTACGGTCGGTGATCAGACCACGGTGAGCAGGAATCGGAATATGACGCAGGCTGCGCGCATCGCCCTGACCTTTGAGGAAGTCACGGTCAACCACTTGCAGGTCGATGATGCGCCAGCAGATCGCCGCAACCATCACGCCCAGCAGTGCCACCATCAGGCGGAAGCGCCACGGGAAGAGTGCCCCTTCGAGTTTCATCATGGCGCCACCATCTTCACGTCAGCCGCGCCAGGGATGTGCATTTTCAGTTGTTCGGTGGCCAGCACTTCGATGCGGCTGTGCGCAGTCCAGGTGCTTTGCTCGAGAATCAGGCGCCCCCACTCGGCCTGCGCCTTGTCGCGCACGCTGAGTTCGTTATAAAGATTGTTGAGCAACTGCCGGTTCCAGTGCGCGCTGTAAGACACGCCGATGGCCGACACGAGCACGCCGATAAACAGCAGCAGCATGATAAAGCTGCCGCCCGGCAGGGGCTTGGCGAAAAGCTTGCTCACCGCAACTTCTCCGCGACACGCATGACAGCGCTACGGGAACGTGGGTTGGCTTTGAGTTCGGCGTCGGAGGCCGTCTGCGCTTTGCCGTGGATTTTGATTTTCGGTTCGAACGCCACGTGGCGCACGGGCAGGTTGCGTGGCAGGTTGTCAGCTTCGCCTTTCACCAGCTTGCGCATGAACAGTTTGACGATGCGGTCTTCCAGCGAGTGGAAGCTGATGACCACCAGACGGCCACCGATCTCCAGAGCATCCAGTGCGGCTTCGAGGCCGGCTTCCAGATCGCCCAGTTCGTTGTTGACGTGAATGCGCAAACCCTGGAATGCACGGGTCGCCGGGTTCTTGCCCTTCTCCCACGCCGGGTTGGCGACTTTCAAGACTTCGGCCAGATCAGCGGTGCGCTCGAACGGCTTGATGTCGCGGCGCTCGGCCACGGCACGGGCCATGCGCCCGGAGAAACGTTCTTCGCCGTATTCCTTGAACACCCGGGCGATTTCTTCCACCGGCGCGGTGTTGACGAACTCGGCGGCGCTGATGCCACGGGACGGATCCATGCGCATGTCCAGCGGGCCGTCGTTAAGGAAACTGAAGCCGCGTTCGGCGTCGTCGAGCTGCGGCGAAGACACGCCGAGATCGAGCAGGATACCGCTGACCTTGCCGCTCAGACCTCGCTCGGCAACCACCGAACCCAGCTCGGCAAAGCTGCGCTGCACAACGACAAAGCGGCCGTCTTCGGCCGCTAGCGTTTGCCCGGTGGCAATCGCTTGTGGATCTTTGTCGAACCCGATGAGCCGACCGTCCGTCCCGAGCTGGCTGAGGATCAGCCGACTGTGCCCGCCGCGCCCGAACGTACCGTCCAGATAGCAGCCATCAGGACGTACGGCGAGAGCCTCGACGGCTTCGTCAAGCAGTACGGTGATGTGGTTAAAGCCGCTATCAATAGTCACAGGATCAAATCACGCAGTTCATCAGGCATGGCGCCCGGTTGTTGAATAGCAGCAAGGTCAGCGGCAGACACCGCGTTCCATGCATCCTCGTCCCACAATTGGAACTTGTTCAGTTGGCCCACCAGCATCGCTTTCTTATCAAGCTTGGCGTATTCGCGCAGACGCGGTGGAACCAGAAAACGACCACTGCCGTCGAGTTCGAGGTCGACGGCATTACCAATCAATAAACGCTGCAGGCGACGGTTCTCTTCGCGAAGCGAAGGGAGCGCGCGCAACTTGGTTTCAATGATTTCCCACTCGTCGAGCGGGTAGACACACAGGCACGGATCAACGGCATCAATGGTCACGATCAATTGGCCGGAACTACGCGAAACGAGCTCGTCACGGTACCGGCTCGGCATGGCGAGACGGCCCTTTGCATCGAGACTGATAGCGTTAGCTCCGCGAAACACGTCAGCGTTTCTCCAATTTTTATCGTTTTGAGCTCAAAAAACCCACTTCATGCCACTTTCCGCCACTTGCGCACACTATAGGAATGCGCCCACCACACCGTCAAGGCGCGGATCAAAGGAAAACCCTTACAGAACGGAGATTTAGGAGCTTAAAAGGAGGGGTAACGACAATTTGGCGGACACTTTTGACCAATAACTTGATGCAGCACTGAAAGCTGCGCTCGGAAGTTAAAGTAATTTGTTAAGAGTAAGATTTTTTCGGTATTACAAAAGCGCTTCTGCTGTTGATTGAAGCAAGGTGGGAAATGGCTATTACTGCATTTGCCGCTGCCGGACTTTAGCGCAGGCCTGCCGATAATAACCAGCCCTGATGCCATTGATTCAAGCAGGGAAAGAAAAAGGTGGAGAGTCGATCTGTAAGCCGGGTTCTGTCTTGAACAGTCATTCGTCTACGATGGCCATCACTGGACATCTTTAGCAACCTACCCGGTCCCAGCGCGGGCCACGCCTTGGGACCCTATTTGGTCTTGCTCCAAGTGGGGTTTACCTAGCCACGAACTGTTGCCAGACGTGCGGTGCGCTCTTACCGCACCTTTTCACCCTTACCGGCGCCGAAGCGCTTAGGCGGTTATTTTCTGTGGCACTTTCCGTAGGCTCACGCCTCCCAGGCATTACCTGGCACTTCGCCCTATGGAGCCCGGACTTTCCTCCCCCCCCTAATTTTCATAGAGGGCAGCGACTGTCCGATCGACTCTCCGCCGCGCAGGTTAACGGCAGAGCGCCCGAAGAACAAGCGCTAATAGCCGTGAAACCCGTCTGCGCGACGGGTTACCCGCCCTTCTGCTGTTCCAGTGCGACCTGATACAGCACGTTTTTGCGCTCGCCGGTGATTTGCGCGGCCAGAGCGGCGGCACGCTTGAGCGGCATCTCTTCGAGCAACAAATTGAGCACGCGCATCGCTTCGCTGCTGACGGCGTCTTCGGACTCCGGTGCAGACCAGCCGGCGACCAGCACCACACACTCGCCGCGCTGCTGGTTGCTGTCGGACTCGACAAACGCACGCAGCTCAGCCAGCGGCAACCCCTTAAGCGTCTCGAAAGTCTTGGTGATTTCCCGGGCCAGCAACGCCTGACGCTCGCCACCGAACACCGCTTCCATGTCCTGCAGGCATTCGAGAATACGATGCGGGGCCTCGTAGAAAATCAGCGTGCGCGACTCTTCCTTTACCGCTTCCAGGCGCGCCTTGCGCCCTACCGACTTGGCCGGCAGGAAGCCTTCGAAGATGAACCGGTCGGAGGGCAGGCCCGCCGCCGACAGCGCCGCGATCAAAGCACAGGCACCCGGCACCGGCACCACATTGATCCCCGCCGCCCGCGCCTGACGCACCAGATGGTAACCCGGATCGGAAATCAGTGGCGTCCCGGCATCGGAAATCAGCGCGACGTTATCGCCCGCCAGCAAACGGGTAATAAAGCGGCTACCTTCATCACGTTCGTTGTGTTCGTGGCATGCGGCCAACGGTGTAGAGATGCCGAAGTGCTGCATCAGCCGCGCCGAGTGCCGCGTGTCTTCAGCGGCGATCAGCGCCACTTCGCGGAGGATTTTCAGAGCCCGGGCGCTGATGTCGTCCAGGTTGCCGATGGGCGTCGCCACCACATAAAGCGAGCCAGCAGCGGAATTCAAAGGACCTGGAGCAGTCAAAGCGCACACCTCGTGTTCGGTAAAAGCCGGCATTGTAGCGCGTCACGAGGCTTGCGAACCGTATGCGCCGAGCGCGGTTTTGCACGCAGTTGTGCGCCGCCGCAACATTTACTCCAGCTAAATTGATTGATTCACGCCAGTAACATCGCGCCCCGGCCAGTGCTTGGGTACAATTCCACGCTAATTTGATCGAGTATCAGGAACACTTACATGATCGCTTGCCTGCGGCTGTTCACTGCCCTCTGCCTCGCTGCCCTGCTGGCGGCCTGCGCCAGCTCCCCTTCCTCCAGCCTTGGCGAACTTCCACGGACTCCGGATGCCAGCATCGAGCAACTGCTCGAACAGGCTACCCAGGCCAAGACGCCGGAAAAAGCCGCCCTGTTGCGCTTGAGTGCGGCAGACCTGGCTTATCGCCAGGGCAACACCGGCCAGTCCGCGCAGATCCTGCAACAAGTGCCGATGGAGCAGTTGAAGCCAGGCCAGCAGATCTTCGCCAGCACCCTGTCCGCTGAGCTGGCGATGACTCGCAATCAGCCGAAAGCCGCGCTGACGGCCCTGAGCCATCCGAGCCTGCAGCACCTGAGCGAAATGCCGGAAGATCAGCAAGTGCGCACCGGCACCGTGCATGCCCGCGCACTGGAAGCCGACGGCCAGACCCTGGCGGCCGCTCGCGAGCGCATCTTCATCGCGCCAATGCTCAAAGGCGAAGCCGCGAGCAAGAACCACGAAGCGATCTGGACCCTGATCGCCTCGCTGCCGACCGATCAGCTGCAACCCAACACCGCCGACGATCTCGGCGGCTGGATGGGTCTGGCCCTGGCCGTGAAAACCGCCGGCACTCTGGAACAGCAGCAAGCGGCGATCGATGCCTGGCGCGCACAAAACCCGAAACACCCGGCGGCGATCAACCTGCCGCTGCCCCTGACAAAACTCAAGGAACTGGCCAGCCAGCCCCTGAGCAAGATCGCCCTGCTGCTGCCGCAAGACGGCCCACTGGCCTCGGTCGGCAAGGCCCTGCGTGAAGGTTTCATGGCGGCGCACTATCAAGCGCAACAGGCCGGCCAGAAGCCGCCCGCCATCGAGTTCTACGACAGCTCCAAGCTGACCTCGATGGACGAGTTCTACCGCAAGGCTCAGGCTGACGGCGTGCAACTGGTGGTCGGCCCGCTGGAAAAACCGCTGGTCAAACAACTGAGCACCCGTCCGCAACTGCCGATCACCACCCTCGCATTGAACTACAGCGAAGGTGATCAAGGTCCGGCGCAACTGTTCCAGTTCGGCCTGGCGGCTGAAGACGAAGCCCGCGAAGTTTCGCGTCGTGCCCGCGCCGACGGCCTGCATCGTGCGGCGATCATGGTGCCGAAAGGCGAATGGGGCGACCGCGTACTGCGTGCGTTCAGCCAGGACTGGCAGGCCAATGGCGGCAGCATCGTCGCCACCGAACGTGTCGATCAGCCGGTGCAACTGGCCCAGCAGATCGCCGACATGTTCCAGCTGCGTCAGAGCGAAGCCCGCGCCAAGAGCCTGCAGAACGCCGCTGGCACCAACGTAGCCGCGCAGCCGTCGCGTCGTCAGGACATCGAGTTCATCTTCCTCGCAGCCACCCCGCAACAGGCGCAGCAGATCAAGCCGACCCTGAACTTCCAGTACGCGGGCGATGTTCCGGTGTACGCGACCTCCCACGTCTACAGCGCCAGCGGCGATGTGAACCAGTACAACGACATGAACGGTGTGCGCTTCTGCGAAACCCCGTGGTTGCTGGAAGCCAACGACCCGCTGCGCCAGCAAGTCACCGCGCAATGGCCACAAGCGGCCGGTAGCCTTGGCCGCCTGTACGCCATGGGCGTCGATGCCTACCGTCTGGCACCGCGCCTGGGTCAGTTGAAGGCGCTGCCGGACAGCCGCATCGAAGGTCAGTCGGGCAGCCTGGGCATGACCCAGACCCAACGCGTGGTGCGTCAGTTGCCATGGGCGCAGTTCGTCAACGGTCAGGTTCAACGCCTGCCGGACACCCCGCGCTGATGCCCGACGGCTCGCACCTACAGAGCGGCAAGGATGCCGAGCGCCAGGCGCTCGAGCATCTGCAACACCACGGTCTGCGCCTGCTGGCGCAGAACTGGTCATGCAAACGGGGCGAGCTTGATCTGGTCATGCTTGATGGCGATACAGTAGTATTCGTCGAAGTCCGCTACAGAAAAAACACTCAATGGGGTGGCGCGCTCGCTAGCATCGATGAGCGCAAACGGCAGAAACTGATTTTCGCCGCACAGTATTTTCTTCAGCGTGAGTCACGCTGGGCCGATTCCCCTTGCCGCTTCGACGTGGTGGCCATCGACAGGCACCCGGATCAGTTGAACTGGTTGCAGAATGCGTTCGATGGTTGATTCTCTGCACACCACCCCGGACACTTTCACCGACAATTTTTGCTCTTTGCTTTGCGGGCTGCACATTCACGTGCCGAACAGCCGCGCTACTTAAGGTCACACAGATGGACATGCAATCCCGAATTCGCCAGCTTTTCCAGGCCAGTATCGACACCAAGCAACAGGCGATGGACGTACTTGCACCGCACATCGAGCAAGCCAGCCAGATCATGGTCAACGCCCTGCTCAACGAAGGCAAAATGCTTTCGTGCGGCAACGGTGGCTCTGCCGGCGACGCCCAGCACTTCTCCTCGGAGCTGCTCAACCGCTTCGAGCGCGAACGCCCGAGCCTGCCAGCCATCGCCCTGACCACCGACAGCTCGACGATCACCTCGATCGCCAACGACTACAGCTACAACGAAGTGTTCTCCAAGCAGATCCGCGCACTGGGTCAACCAGGCGACGTATTGCTGGCGATTTCGACCAGCGGTAACTCGGCCAACATTATTCAAGCGATCCAGGCCGCACATGATCGTGAAATGATTGTCGTAGCATTGACTGGCCGCGATGGCGGCGGCATGGCTTCGCTGCTGCTGCCTGAAGATGTCGAGATTCGCGTACCGGCCCATGTCACTGCACGTATTCAGGAAGTCCATCTGCTGGCGATCCATTGCCTCTGCGATCTGATCGACAGCCAACTGTTCGGGAGTGAAGAATGACCCCTAATCGCCTTGGCCTTCTGGCCTTGACCCTGTGCCTCGGCATCAGCGGCTGCACCTCGGTGGTGAATGCCAGCCGTGAAGCGCCGATTGAAGACGACCGCGGCACCCGAACCTTCGGCAGCAAAATCGACGACTCGCTGATCGAGACCAAAGTCGGCGTCAACGTGGCCAAGGCCGACCCAGGCCTGGACAAGGACTCGCATATCGTCGTCACCAGCTTCAACGGCGTGGTGCTGCTCGCCGGCCAGACGCCGCGCGAAGACCTCAAGGCCAAGGCTGAACAGGCCGCCGCCAACGTCCAGCGCGTGAAGAAGGTGCACAACGAGCTGCAAGTGATTGCGCCGTCGAGCTTCCTCGCCCGCCAGAACGACGCCTGGCTGACCACCAAGATCAAGACCCAGATGCTGACCGATGCCAGCATTCCCGGCTCGCGCATCAAGGTCGTGACCGAGAACGGTATCGTCTATCTGCTGGGCCTGCTGACCAAGCAGGAAGCCCAACAGGCGACCAACCTGGTGCAGAGCGTTTCCGGTGTGCAGAAAATCGTGAAGCTGTTCGAATACATCGACTGATACGCGACGAGCAGATACAAAAAAGGCGATCCATCCGGATCGCCTTTTTTATTACTTCACCACTTTCAAGCTTGGCCGGCCGCTTGGTCGCGGCGGCTCGCTGCCCGGTGGCGGCAAGTCGTCATCCGGCTCGATATCGTCTTCGTCATCCATCGGCGACTCGAGATCGAACACCATGCCCTGCCCGTTCTCCCGGGCGTAGATGCCCAGAATCGCGCTGATTGGCACATACAGACTGTGCGGAACGCCACCGAAGCGACCCTCGAAGGTCACCACGTCGTTGTCCATGTGCAAGTGCCGCACGGCGCTGGGCGAAATGTTCAGGACAATTTGCCCGTCACTGGCGAAGCCCTGCGGCACCTGCACTGCCGGGTATTCGGAATTGACCAGCATGTGCGGGGTGCAATCGTTATCCACAATCCACTCGTAGAGCGCGCGGACCAGATAAGGTCGACTGGAGTTCATAGCGGCTCCTTAAGCCTTAGCGCATATCGCGTTCGACGCCAGACAGACTCGCCTGGAAAGCCTCACGCGCAAACTGGCGCTCCATATAATCAAGCAGCGGCTTGGCCGGCCGCGGCAGTTCAATACCCAGAATCGGCAAACGCCAGAGTATTGGCAATAGGCAGCAATCCACCAGACTTTGTTCCTCACTGAGGAAAAACGGCTTGTCGGCAAACAGCGGCGACACGCCCGTCAGGCTTTCACGCAATTCCTTACGCGCCACGACACGCGCGGCCTCCTTGGACTTGGGATCAAGAATCAGATCCACCAGACCACACCAGTCGCGCTGAATACGGTGAATCAGCAGACGACTGTTGGCACGCGCCACCGGATAAACCGGCATCAGTGGCGGATGCGGGTAACGCTCATCCAGATATTCCATCACCACGGTCGACTCCCACAACGCCAGGTCGCGATCGACCAGCGTCGGGAGACTGCCGTAAGGGTTCACCTCAATCAGTTTAGGCGGCTGGCGACCAGCTTCCACGTAAATGATTTCGGCGCTGACACCCTTCTCTGCAAGCACGATGCGCACTCGGTGGGAATAGTGGTCGGCGGGGTCGGAGTAACAGGCCAACCGATTGGTCACGCCCATGGCGATCCTCCTCGCTTGTTGAAATTATCGGAACCGGAAAAACGCGCGCGCCCAGAGGGCGCCTCCCGCGATGTCTGGCGAACCAGACCTTGCGTTATCGGAGGAACCCTTGGGCGCGCGCGATTAACAGCAATGCTTGAAGCGTATCAGTGCACGTCTTTCCAGTATTCACGCTTGAGCAGGTAGGCGAACACAAAGAAGAACGCCAGGTACAGCAAGACGTAAGTACCGATGCGCTGATGTTGCAGCTTAACCGGGTTAGCCGAGTAAGCCAGGAAGGTTACCAGATTCTTGACCTTCTCATCGAACTGCTCTTCGTTCAGAGCACCGGATTTCGGCACGATGGTCAACTGATCGCACGCTTCATGGGTCAGCGGCGTACCGGTCAGCGGATCGTATTGCTTCTTGCCGTCCTCGACGATCTGCACTTGCTTGCAGCCCACCACCTGGCGACCTTGCAGGCCGACCAGCACGTTAGGCATGCCGACGTTCGGGAAGACCTTGTTGTTCACGCCCCAAGGACGTGCCGGATCTTCGTAGAACGAGCGCAGGTAACCGTAGAGCCAGTCAGTGCCACGCACGCGAGCCACCAAAGTCAGGTCCGGCGGAGCAGCACCGAACCAGGTCTTGGCGTCCGCCGGCTGCATGCCGATGTTCATGTGGTCGCCGATCTTGGCGCCAGTGAATACCAGCTTCTCGAGCATCATTTCGTGGGGAATGCCGAGGTCATCGGCAACCCGCTCGTAACGCTGGAACTTGGCACTGTGGCAGCCCATGCAATAGTTGGCGAAGGTCCGCGCACCATCTTGCAGGGCAGCCTTGTCGGACACGTCGATATCGACTTTTTCCAGCTCCGGACCACCGTGTTCGGCGGCAAAAGACAGCACAGGCAGAGCAGCAAAAATCAGAGCAAAAAATAACTTTTTCATCAGCCAGTCACCCTTTCCGGAACCGGTTTGGTCTTCTCGAGCCTGGTGTAGAACGGCATCAGAATGAAGTAGGCGAAGTACAGGAAGGTGCAGATCTGCGACACCAGCGTGCGCTCCGGCGTCGGGGCCAGTACGCCCAGAATGCCGAGGATCACGAAGGAAATGCAGAACACCACCAGCCAGATTTTGCTCATCCAGCCCTTGTAACGCATCGATTTGACCGGGCTGCGATCCAGCCACGGCAGCACGAACAGCATGGCAATCGAGGCGCCCATGGCGATCACGCCCATGAGTTTGTCCGGGATCGCACGCAAGATCGCGTAGAACGGCGTGAAGTACCAGACCGGGGCAATATGCTCAGGCGTCTTGAACGGGTTGGCTTGCTCGAAGTTTGGTTTTTCGAGGAAGTAGCCGCCCATTTCCGGGAAGAAGAACACGATAAAGCAGAAGATGAACAGGAACACCACTACGCCGACGATGTCTTTCACGGTGTAGTACGGATGGAAGGCAATGCCATCCAGCGGGACACCGTTTTCGTCTTTGTGCTTCTTGATGTCGACGCCATCAGGGTTGTTCGAGCCGACTTCGTGCAGCGCCAGAATGTGCAGGACCACCAGACCAAGAATCACGATCGGCAGCGCCACGACGTGCAGGGCGAAGAAGCGGTTCAGGGTGATTCCGGAAATCAGGTAGTCACCACGAATCCACTGGGTCAGGTCGTTACCGATCACCGGAATCGCACCGAACAGCGAGATGATCACCTGGGCACCCCAGTAGGACATCTGACCCCAAGGCAGCAGATAACCCATGAAGGCCTCAGCCATCAGCGCCAGGTAGATCAGCATGCCGAATACCCAGACCAGTTCACGTGGTTTCTGGTACGAACCGTAGAGCAGGCCACGGAACATGTGCAGGTAGACCACGATGAAGAACGCCGAAGCGCCGGTGGAGTGCAGCAGACGCAGGATCGAGCCGTACTCGACATCGCGCATGATGTATTCGACGGAAGCGAAGGCCTCTTCTGCCGACGGCGTGTAGCTCATCGTCAGCCAGACACCGGTGACAATCTGATTGACCAGCACCAGCAGCGCCAGCGAGCCGAAGAAATAGAAGAAGTTGAAGTTTTTTGGTGCGTAATACTTGCTGAGATGGTCTTCCCACATTTTTGTCGCAGGGAAGCGCGCATCAACCCAATCCATGAACTTGCTCATCACGCTTTCTCCGTATCGACGCCAATGACAATCAGGTCATCGGTCTCATAGGAATGCGGGGGAACTGGCAGGTTCAAAGGCGCGGGTTGCGACTTGTAGACGCGGCCAGCCAGATCGTAGTGGGAGCCATGGCAAGGGCAGAAATAGCCACCGACCCAGTCTTTACCCAGATCTGCAGGCGCCACTTCGGGACGGAAGGTTGGTGAGCAACCCAGGTGCGTGCAGATCCCGATCAGCAGAAGAATTTCCGGCTTGATCGAACGCACTTCAGGGTCGACATAGGTGGGTTGCGTGGAGTTTTTGGAAGTCGGATCGGAGAGCTGGCCCTCGATCTTCTTGAGATTCCCCAGGATTTCCGCAGTACGGCGGACAATGAACACCGGCTGGCCGCGCCACTCGGCAATCATCTGCTGTCCTGGCTCGATCTTGCTGACATTCACTTTCACCGGTGCACCGGCGGCTTTCGCCTTGGCACTGGGAAACCATGACCCCACGAACGGGACCGCAGCCCCCACCGCTCCTGCAGCACCCACCACGGATGTGGCTGCTACCAAGAAGCGACGCCGGCCTGCATTCACGCCGTCATTGCTCATTCAGTCCTCTCCCATCAGCTTTGTGGCCTGTTAAATCAGGCATCTACTAAATAAATCAATGTTACTTATAAAAATTTTGCCGAGATGGTAATGAAAAGCCCCAATTCTGACAAGGGAATTACCCGGAGCTCATACCCTCAAGCCTTGCAGTATAGGGGGTCTACGAATGTGGCAAGTTGTCACAGCGCAATTCTTTTGATAAATCGCAGGCATAAAAAAACGCCCGGTTCCGTGAGGAATCGGGCGTTCTTTTTTGAACGTGGAAACGAATTAACGCTTCGAGTACTGCGGACGCTTACGCGCTTTACGCAGACCAACTTTCTTACGTTCAACTTCACGGGCGTCGCGAGTAACGAAGCCAGCTTTGCGCAGAGCGCTACGCAGGGTTTCGTCGTAGTCCATCAGAGCGCGAGTGATGCCGTGGCGGATTGCGCCAGCCTGACCACTTACACCACCACCGATGACAGTGACGTAGATGTCGAACTTCTCGACAGTCTCGGTCAGTTCCAGCGGTTGACGAACTACCATGCGGGCAGTTTCGCGGCCGAAGAACGAGTCCAGGGAGCGGTTGTTGATGGAGATGTTACCAGTACCCGGACGCAGGAAAACGCGTGCGGTTGCGGTCTTGCGACGGCCAGTGCCGTAATTTTGAGTCGCCGACATAATGAACTATTCCGTTAAATCTTCAGTTCTTGGGGCTGCTGAGCAGTATGAGGGTGTGCAGCGCCCGCATAGACTTTCAGCTTACGGTACATGTCACGACCCAGCGGGTTCTTAGGCAGCATGCCTTTAACCGCGGTCTCGATCACGCGCTCAGGGGCTTTGGCGATCAGCTTTTCAAAGTTGATCGACTTGATGCCGCCCGGGAAACCGGAGTGGGAGTAGTACATTTTGTCAGTGGTTTTAGCGCCGGTTACACGGATCTGCTCGGCGTTGATTACGACGATGTAGTCGCCGGTGTCAACGTGAGGAGTGTACTCAGGCTTGTGCTTGCCACGCAGACGGCTCGCGATTTCGGTGGCCAGACGACCCAGGGTCTGACCAGCAGCGTCGACGACAAACCAGTCGCGCTTTACTGTTTCCGGTTTAGCAGTAAAAGTTTTCATTCTTTATAGCCTCAGGGGCCGCCTGTAAATAAGACGGCGGATCTTACTGAATAGTGCGTACTTTGACAAGTCAAAGGCAGCCGGATACAGACGCTTTCGGGGGCTCGGGTCGGCGCGTCCGTTCAACGGCAAGATTCTTCGGCGGCGGCGCATCACTTCCACTGCAGAAAGAGGTCGGCAATTATGCAGATTGCGAAAAAATTTTCAACCTGCTTTTATGATTGTTTTGCCCAAGGAGCACCCGATGGACTATCGCCAGCTAGGCCGTACCGACCTGAACGTGAGTGCAATCTGCCTCGGCACCATGACCTGGGGCGAGCAAAACACTGAAACTGAAGCCTTCGCCCAGATCGAACGGGCCAAGGAAGCCGGGATCAATTTCATCGACACCGCCGAGATGTACCCGGTGCCGCCGAAAGCCGACACCTACGCCACCACCGAGCGCTACATCGGCAATTACTTCAAGCGTCGCGGCGACCGCGCCGACTGGATCCTAGCCAGCAAGATCGCCGGCCCCGGCAACACCATCGACTACATCCGCGACAAGAACCTGCGCCACAATCGCCAGCACATCACCGCCGCGGTGGATGCCAGCCTCGAGCGCCTGCAGACCGATTACATCGACCTTTATCAATTGCACTGGCCAGAGCGCAGCACCAACTTTTTCGGACAGCTGGGCTACAAGCACAAGATCGAGGCCAACCTGACGCCGCTCGAAGACACGCTCGAAGCGCTCGACGAACAGGTCAAGGCCGGCAAGATCCGCCATATCGGCCTGTCCAACGAAACCCCGTGGGGCACCATGCGTTTCCTCGCGCTGGCCGAAGCCCGTGGCTGGCCGCGTGCGGTGTCGATCCAGAACCCGTACAACCTGCTCAACCGCAGCTTCGAAATCGGTCTGGCGGAAATCGCCATCCGTGAACAGTGCGGCCTGCTCGCCTACTCGCCGCTGGCGTTCGGTTTCCTGTCCGGCAAGTACGAAGGTGGCGCTCGTCCACCGAAAGGTCGCCTGAGCCTCTACAGCCGCTTCAGCCGCTATTTCAACGCGCAATCGGAAGCTGCCTGCAGCCGCTATGTGGCATTGGCCCGTGAACACGGTCTGGATCCGGCGCAAATGGCACTGGCGTTCGTCACCCAGCAACCGTTCGTCACCAGCAACATCATTGGTGCGACGACGCTTGCGCAACTGGACAGCAACATTGCCAGTTTTGATCTGAAACTTTCCGATGAAGTGCTGGCGGGAATCGAGGCGATTCACAAGGATCACCCGAACCCGGCGCCTTGATCAATCCCTAAAAGCTTCGCGAGCAAGCCCGCTCCCACAGGTACGGTGATCCCTGTGGGAGCGAGCCTGCTCGCGAAGAGGCCCGTCAATGCAGCGAAGATCAAAGCGAGCGCGCAATGATCTCCTTCATGATTTCATTGGTGCCGGCATAGATGCGCTGCACGCGCGCATCCGCCCACGCCCGGGCCACCGGGTATTCCCACATGAAGCCGTAGCCGCCATGCAACTGCACGCACTCGTCGAGCACCTTGCATTGCAGGTCGGTGCCCCAGTATTTGGCCATCGCCGCTGTCGGAACGTCGAGCTTGCCCTGCACATGCAGCTCCAGGCACTTGTCGACAAATACTCGGCCGATCTGAATCTCGGTAGCCATTTCCGCCAGTTTGAAGCGGGTGTTCTGGAAGTCGGCAATCGCCTTGCCGAACGCTTTGCGATCACGGGTGTAATCCAGCGTCCACTTCAGCGCAGCTTCGGCTGAGGCCAAACCACCGATCGCCACCGTGAGACGTTCCTGCGGCAATTCCTGCATCAGGTAGGCAAACCCTGCCCCGGCCTGACCCAACAGGTTTTCCTTGGGAACACGCACGTCCTGGAAGAACAATTCCGACGTGTCCTGAGCCTTCATTCCGACCTTCTCCAGGCGTTTGCCCTTCTCGAAGCCCGGCGTATTCGCTTCCACCACAAACAGGCTGGTGCCCTTGGCGCCGGCCTTCGGATCAGTCTTGGCGACCACGATCACCAAATCAGCGAGGAAGCCGTTGGTGATGAAGGTCTTCGAGCCGTTGATCACGTACTCGTCGCCATCCAGCACCGCCGTGGTCTTGACCCCTTGCAGGTCGGAACCGGCACCCGGTTCGGTCATGGCAATCGCACTGACCATCTCGCCAGAGACCAGTTTCGGCAGGTATTTGTGCTTAAGCGCTTCGCTGCCGTAATGCAGGATGTACGGTGCGACGATGTCCGAATGCAGCGAAAAGCCGATACCGGTCAGACCCAAGCGACCGACCTCTTCGATCACCACCGCGCTGTACAGAAAGTCCGCGCCCAGGCCGCCGTATTCTTCCGGCAGGTGTGAGCAGAGCATCCCCGCCTCCCCGGCCTTGTTCCACAGCTTGCGGTCGATGTGGCCTTGTTTCTCCCATTGCGCATGGAACGGCACAGCCTCTTTTTCGAGGAAGGTTCGTACGCTGTCGCGGAACAATTCGTGCTCGGAGCTGAACAAGGTTCTGGGGATCATGCGGCACCTTTCATTCTTGTTGGAGGAATATGACCTTCAGAGACTAAGCCTCACCTCCGACACAGGACACTGGACACATCCGACAAAAAATAAGACGATCCAGCCGTCTGGTGACCACTTTCCCTTATAAAAACAAAACAAAAGTTGAATTATGTCCAAGCAAGTCTCCACGCCCTTGCGGCGCGTCAGCATCCTGGCAATCGACCGGGTTTTCGCATCCACTCTCATGCAGGCCAAGGATTTCTTCCATCTGGCCAGCCTGCGTTACGGCAAACAACTGGGCCACGGCCTGACACCGGCGTTTGAAACCCGCCTGGTCAGCCCCGACGGCAAACCGGTGAACAGCTTCAGTGACGTGATGATGCCAGTGGACGGCGGCCTGGAAAACGCCGACGTCATCATCCTCCCGGCGTTCTGGGACGACTTTGAAACCCTGTGCGGCCGTTATCCACAAATCCTGCCGTGGCTGCGCGAGCAGCATGCCCGCGGCGCCGTGCTCTGCGGCGAAGCCACCGGGGTATTCTGGCTGGCCGAGGCCGGACTGCTCAATGGCAAGGAAGCGACCACCTACTGGCGTTTCTTCAATGCCTTCGCCGAGCGCTTCCCCAAGGTGTACCTCAATCAGGACAAGCACCTGACCGACGCTGACAACCTGTATTGCGCCGGCGGCACCACTTCGGCCTGCGATCTCTATATCTACCTGATCGAACGCTTCTGCGGCGCCAACGTGGCGCAAGCCGTGGCCCGCGACATTCTGTATGAAGTGCAGCGCAGCTATTCGCCGGGACGTATCGGGTTCGGTGGGCAGAAGTTGCACCAGGACGTGATCATCCTGCAGATCCAGCACTGGCTCGAAGAGCATTTCGCCGACAAGTTCCGCTTCGAAGACGTGGCCCGCGAGCACGGCATGAGCATCCGCAACTTCATGCGCCGCTTCCAGACCGCCACCGGCGACAAACCGCTGCACTACCTGCAACGGTTGCGTATAGAGACCGCCAAGGGCTTGCTGTCCGGCAGCCGCAAGAGCATCAAGACCATCAGTTATGAGGTCGGCTACGACGATGCGAGCTTCTTTGCGCGGCTGTTCCGCCAGCACACCGAGTTGTCGCCGAATCAGTATCGGCAGCAGTTTCAGCAGGCTGCATAACCCTCCCAGAACAGCGCAGTACCCCTGTGGGAGATTCTATGTTGCTCAGCAACCCTAGAATCTCAAACTGATCGGTATTCGCCCTGATTCTTCATCAGGGT
>NZ_JBYSZP010000021.1:0-89938 GCF_058787295.1 Pseudomonas sp. FW305-3-2-15-E-TSA4
CTGGTCAGAGTCAGAATCGAGTCTGTAGTCCCGCCCACCCCTTCAAGTCTAAACATACAAGCGAGCCTGCTCGCGAATTCGGTTTCACATTCAACAAAACTGTTGGCTGACACACCGCCTTCGCGAGCAGGCTCGCTCCCACAGGGGAAATCAGTGCCAATAAAAAGGGCCTGCAATTGCAGGCCCTTTTTTTGTATGCCGAAACTGCTTAAGGCTTGTGCGCCCGCGACAGGAATTCGTGCGATTGCATCTCCAGCAGACGGCTGAGCGTACGCTGGAATTCGAACGTCAGGCGTCCGCCGGTGTACAGGTCTTTCAACTCGACTTCGGCAGAAATGATCAGCTTGACGTTACGGTCGTAGAACTCGTCGACCATGTTGATGAAACGCCGGGCGATGTCGTCGGTGGTGACGCTCATCTGCTCGACGCCGCTGAGCAGCACCGCGTGGAAGATCTTGCCCAGCTCGATGTAGTCATTCTGGCTGCGCGGACCGTCGCACAGTTCGCGGAAGTCGAACCAGGCCACGTCGTCGCAGGTGCGCAGGGCACGGATTTCGCGGTTCTCGATGATCAGCACATCGTTTTCCACCGCTGCCGTGCATTCCGGCGTCAGGGCCTTGAAGCTCTTGCGCAGGCTTTCATGGGCGGCTTCGTCCAGCGGATAGTGGAACAGCTCCGCTTGTTCGAGGTGGCGCAGACGGTAGTCGACACCGCTGTCGACGTTGACGATCTCGGTGTTCTGCTTGATCAGCGCAATAGCCGGCAGGAAGCGCGCGCGCTGCAGACCGTCCTTGTACAGGCCGTCCGGAACGATGTTCGAGGTCGCGACCAGGGTCACGCCGTTCTTGAACAGCTCTTCCATCAGCGTGCCGAGGATCATCGCGTCGGTGATGTCAGAGACGAAGAATTCATCGAAGCAGATCACTCGCGACTCGGTCGCGAAGCGCTTGGCGATGATGGTCAGCGGGTTTTTCTCGCCGCCGAGGGTTTTCATCTCTTCGTGCACACGCTTCATGAAGCGGTGGAAGTGGGTGCGGGTCTTTTCCTTGAACGGCAGCGCTTCAAAGAAGGTGTCGACCAGATAAGTCTTGCCGCGACCCACACCGCCCCAGAAGTACAGGCCCTTGACCGGCGTCTGATCCTTCTTGCCAAACAGCTTGCCCAGCAAACCCGGCTTGTTCTGCTCGGCCGCGATCAGATCGTCGTACAGGCGCTGCAGATGACGCACGGCAGTTTCCTGCGCGGCGTCATGGAAGAAGTCCGGGCGTTTCAGATCAGCTTGGTATCGTTCTAGGGGCGTCATAATTCGTTAGCAAGGCAACAAAAACGGGCCGTCACTGTAGCGACGGCCCGTAGGAATGGCAATCAGCCCTTGGTCGGGCCGCGCCGCGGATTAGTCCTGAACCGGGGTCAGCGCAACGCGCAGAGCCTCGATGGCCGCGTCTCGCGCAGCAGTATCGGCGAACGCCGGGCTGTCGCCAACGCACTCGCCTTCCAGCCACACGCTGAAGCTCAGGTCTTGATTGCGAATGTCCAGCGCCTGACCGGCTTGCAGTTGTTTGGTCACTTGGCCTGCAGTTTTGCCGTCGGCGAAGTTGCGCGACAGCAATAGTTGCTCGCCATCAGCCGCCAGCAGACGGAAGCGGAAGCTGCCGTCGTCTTCACGGAAGCTCACGAAACGTGCAGCTTTCACGGCTTTCTTTTTGGTGGTCGCCGCGACTTGCACCTGATTGACGAACGAACGCAGGCCAACCGCTTCACGCAGTTCGTTGAGGAACGGCGTCGCCACCGCACGAGCCTTTTTCGCGCCGTGTTGCAGGATGTCTTCCAGATCCGCCGGGCGCTCGATCAACTGGTGATAGCGCTCGCGGGACTCGCCCAGTTCATTGTCGAGCAACTGGAACAGACGATTCTTCGCCTCGCCCCAACCCAGACCGCCGAGCAGTTCGCTGCGGAATTCGTCCGCCTGCGCCGGTGTGGCGAACGCCTGAAACAGAGTGAACAGGTGCGAGTTGTCCGGATCTTTGGCCTCGCCCGGCGCCTTGGAGTCGGTGACGATCCGCGAGATCGCGTCCTTCATCTCTTTGGCGCTAGAGAACAGCGGGATGGTGTTGTCGTAGCTCTTCGACATCTTGCGCCCGTCGAGGCCGGGCAAGGTCGCCACGCTTTCCTCGATCAGCGCTTCAGGCATGGTGAAGAACTCCTTGCCTTGGCCGAACAGGTGGTTGAAGCGCTGACCGATGTCACGGGCCATTTCCACGTGCTGGATCTGGTCGCGACCGACCGGCACCTTGTGCGCGTTGAACATCAGAATGTCCGCCGCCATCAGCACCGGGTAGCTGTAGAGGCCCATGGTGATCCCAGAATCCGGGTCCTCGCCGGTTTCGACGTTCTTGTCCACCGAGGCCTTGTAGGCGTGCGCCCGGTTGAGCAAGCCTTTGGCGGCGACGCAGGTCAGCAGCCAGGTCAGCTCGGGGATTTCCGGGATGTCGGACTGGCGATAGAAGGTCACACGGTCGACATCCAGGCCACCGGCCAGCCAGGTCGCGGCGATTTCCAGACGCGAGCGCTGGATGCGCAGCGGGTCATCGCATTTGATCAGGGCGTGGTAGTCGGCCAGGAAGAAGAACGAATCGGCATTGCTGTCGCGGCTGGCGAGGATCGCCGGGCGGATGGCGCCGGCGTAGTTGCCCAGGTGCGGCGTGCCGGTGGTGGTGATGCCGGTGAGGATACGGGTACGGTTCGTCATGGGTAATCGCTTGTCAGACTGCAATCAATTCGAGAGACGCGGCAGGATCAGATCCTTGAGATCGGTCAGCTTGCCATGAAAAAAGTGTCCGCATTCTGCCACTTTCAGCAGCTCATAGGGGCGCTGGAGTTTTTCCGACCAGTCGTAGACCAACTGCGGATCGATCACTTCGTCGGTTTCCGGCTGGATCACGGTCAGCTCGCCGTGCTGTGGCAGTTGATCCTGATCGCCCAGACGCATCACTGCCGGCGCGACCATGAACAGCTGCTTTGACTGCACGCCTTGGGCTTCGAGACGACCGCCGAGACTTGCTGCAACAAATCCGCCGAAGGAGAAACCGAACAGGGTCAGCGGCAGCTCCGGATGCTTTTCCAGTAGCCATGCTGCGGCAGCCTGAGCGTCGTCGACTTCACCGCTGCCCATGTCGTGGGAGCCTTCGCTGGCACCGACGCCGCGATAGTTGAAGCGCAAGGTGATCAGCCCGGCGTCGCGCGCGGTGCGCTGCAGGGTCGAGACGACCTTGTTGAGCATGGTGCCGCCCTGCACCGGGTTTGGATGGCAGATCAGCGCGATGCCGACTGGCTGCTCGTTATCGAGGTACAGCGCTTCGATTTGGCCGACTGGGCCGGCAATCACTACAGGGGTTTCACGCATCAGCAAGGAAGGAACTCCGTGACCTCGAATCGGGTCGACTCGTCTAGCAAATTGTCTGTGCCAATCTATTGCGAGTGAATCGCGGTATACAGCGCAGGTTCGAGCCGTTAACGTAAAGCAAAGCCGTTTATAGAGGAAGGACTCGTGGAACACTCGCTCTTAGTTTGGTTGTTACCGACTCTTGCCCTGGTTGTGGGTGTCGCCATTGGATTCCTGATCGCTCGCGTCGCACCGAATGCCGCGCCGAGCCGCACGCAGCGTCAACTGGATGATATCCAGGAGCGTTTCGACAGCTATCAAAACGAGGTGGTCACCCACTTCAACAGCACCGCGACGCTGGTCAAGAAGCTGACCCAGAGCTATCAGGAAGTGCAGGATCATCTCGCCGAGGGTGCCAACCGCCTGGCCCTGGACGAGCAGACCCGTCAACGCCTGATCGCCGCTTTGCACGCCGATGCCGCGCAGGCACCGCGCGAACGCCTGACGCCGCCGCGCGATCAGGAGCCGCCACGCGACTACGCACCGAAAGCCCCGAACTCGCCTGGCATGCTCGATGAGCATTATGGTTTGAAGAAGTAATCAGTCTTCGCTGCAAGCAAATAGCCCCCGGACAATTCGGTTGTCCGGGGGCTTTTTTTGTATCTGATGATTTGAGGGTGATTGGTCCGGCCCCTTCGCGAGCAAGCCCGCTCCCACAGGGTCATGTGGTGAACGCAGATTCTGTGAACAACACCCATCCCTGTGGGAGCGGGCTTGCTCGCGAAAGGGCCAGCACGGGCAACCCCAAAAAAATGCCCGGTCACAAGACCGGGCATTTCTTCACTCAAGCATTCACTTACGGATACTGCTGAACCGTCCCCGGCTGTTGCTGCTGACCACCATACTGCTGACCTGGAATCGCTTTCAGGTTGACCTCGACGCGGCGGTTCTGCGCGCGGCCATTGACGTCACCGTTGCTGGCAATCGGGTTATCCGGGCCGGCGCCACGGGCCGAGAGGTTGGCACCGCTGACACCTTGCGAGGTCAGGTAGGTGGCCACGCTCTGCGCACGACGCTGAGACAGGTCCATGTTGTGCTGGCGGCTGCCGGTGCTGTCGGTGTAGCCGACGATTTCGATCTGGTTCTGGTTGAACTCTTTCAACGAGTTCGCCAGGTTGTTCAGCGGCTGATAGAAGCTTGGCGCGATGTTCGCCGAATCGGTGGCGAAGGTGATGTTGCCTGGCATGATCAGCTTGATCTGATCGCCCTGGCGCTGCACTTCAACCCCGGTGTTGGCCATGCTGGCGCGCAGCTTTTTCTCTTGCTGGTCGGCGTAGTAACCGTAACCGGCCGCCGAGGCACCAACGACCGCCGCGCCGATCAAGGCACCCTTGCCACGGTTGTTGTGGTCGATGGCGGCACCTGCCAAGGCGCCGGCCAGCGCACCGAGACCGCCGTACTTGGCGGTTTTGCTCATGCCTTGCGAGCCACCGTCGGCCTGCCCCTGATTGTCATACGGGTTGGGCGAGGCGCAGCCGGCCAACATGGCCACAGCGGTAGCAACAATAATCAAACGAGGCGTGGTGAACATGAAGAGCTCCTGGTTTTTTTCGCATTCTGTGTGGCAGCGGCCCTAGGCAATAGACCTGTGCGGGCGTTGGATCATGACAATGCCGAAAAATTCCGCCGCACACTCATGACAAAATGTTTAGGCGCGCACGAACGGGTTTTCCCGCATTTCATCCCCGAGACGCGTGTCCGGACCATGCCCGGCAACCACGATTGCGTCTTCGTCGAGGGTGTACAGCCGCTGCTTGATCGATCGCACGATGGTCGCCTGATCGCCGCCCCACAAATCCGTGCGCCCTACCCCGCGACGAAACAGCGTGTCGCCGGCAATCAACAGCTTAGCCTCGGAAAACCAAAAGCTCATGGAACCGGGCGTATGTCCCGGCGTATGCAGCGCCACGCCGCAGCCGCAGGCCAGTTCTTCATCGTCGCTCAACCAGCGATCCGGCGACGGTACCGGGGTGTAGGGCACACCGAACATCTGGCATTGCATTTCGAGGTTGTCCCACAGGAACTGGTCTTCCTTGTGCAGATGCAGGGTTGCGCCAGTCTTTTCCTTCATCTGCCCGGAGGCGAGGAAATGATCGAGATGCGCGTGGGTGTGGATGATGCTGACCACTTTCAGACCGTGGGCATCGAGGCGCGCCATGATCAGATCGGGGTTGCCGCCCGGATCGACGACGATGGCTTTTTTAGTGATCGGGTCGCCGATGATCGTGCAGTTGCACTGCAGCGGGCCGACGGGGAAGGTTTCGCGGATGAGCGCAGGCGCTGGAACAGTCATGGGGCAATCCTGATCAATATTCGACGGCGGCGAAAACCGCTGATGCCGAAGATTTTAGCGGGACTAGATCATTAACCCCAGCGCCTTGGCGCGGGCCACCGCCTGCGTACGCCGCTCAACCCCCAACTTGCTGTTGATATGGCTGGCATGGGTTTTCACCGTATGCAGCGAAATGAACAGTTGCTCGCTGATTTCCTGATTGGAACAGCCCTGGGCAATCAAACGCAGCACCGCCAGCTCGCGACTGCTGAGTTGTTCGGCAGATCCACATTCAATGACAGGACGGGCAACCACCAGTGGAAAATGCGTCAGCAACTGCTGTCCTGCCAGTGCTGGCGAGTTTTGCAGCTGGCTGCGCAGCCAGTCCGGATGCGCTTTGATCAAGGCGTCAAATGGCTGTATCACGCCGCCCGCCGCCGCTTCCAGCGCCTGGTTCAATGCTTTGCGTGCCTCGGATTCGCGACCACTGCTCAGCAGCAAATTCACTTTCTGCGCCAGCGCCATCACACACAGCAACTGGCGCCCGGTTTGCTGACCGTTTTCCAGCAACACATTCAACCGCCCTTCGGCGAGCATCGGCTGGCCTTTGATCACATCAAGTAACGCCTGCTGCAATTCGACATGCAGCGGCAACTGAGGATGAAACTCCGGTGGCGCCGCTGCGCGCTCGCCGGTGTAGGTCTGCCCCAGACGTGCCAGCCAGGCTTCGGCCAGATCAGTGCGGCCTTGCGCCAGCCACAGTTCGCATTTGACCAGGGTGATCATCGCCAGATAGTAGATCGGCGGCACATCCCATATATGCATCAGACGCTCGGCTTCAGCGAGTTCGGCGAAGGCCTTGGCGAACTCGCCGACGCTGCCGTCGAGACGGGCGATCACGCAGTGACCGATCAATACGCTGATATCCCGGCAGGCCCGCGCTTCGGCCAGACCGCTCAGCAATCGGGCCCGGGCCTGCTGCGGTTGCAAGCGCATCGACAGCAGAAAACCTTCATACAGCGTCAATCGCGCACGCACCGCGTACAGACGTTGCGCCGACAACCCGCGCAGACGATCAAGACCCTGATGCACCTCATCCAGGGCGCGCAGAATTTCCCCGCGCGATTGCAGGACCCGCGCCCGGTCGTAATGCGCCAAGGCTTCGAACAACGGATTGCCGACCCGCTGCGCCAGCTCGAGGGATTCTCGATTCAAGCCCCGCGCACGCCACAGGTCACCGTCGGCAATCGCCAGATTGGACAAAGTCGACAGGCACATCAGGCGTTGCCCGTAACGTTTCACCGGCAGGCTTTCCAGTGCTTCGCTGCAATAGCGCTGGGTCAGCTCACGATGCCCTCGCCCGCGGGCGATGATGCCGCTGAGCGCCAGCCATTGCGCGAGCATCGACTTCTGCGCCGAAGCCGAAGGCGCAGGCAGGAAACGACTTAAATGACTGGCCAGCTCTTCAGCGGCATCCAGCTGACAGGCCAGCCCGAGCGCCCAGCTATAGAGCACGATCAAGCGTGGCGTGCTGATCAGCAGGCTGTCGGGCAAGTCCATTTTCCAGCGCAGCAGCATGCCCACGTTCTGCTCGGCGAGCAGTTGTTCCTCGGACAGGTTCTGCACCAGATTCGCTGCGACATCCAGATGGCCGGCGCGCAAGGCCTGCTCCACCGCTTCGTCGAGCAGCCCTTGAGCATTGAACCAGCGACAGGCGCGCAGGTGCAGGGTCGCCGCCGGCACCAGCGTCTGGGTCACGGGACGGCTGCGCAGCAGATCGGAAAACAAATGGTGATAGCGATACCAGTGACCGTGTTCGTCCAGCGGCACCAGAAATACCTGATGCGCCAACAGAAACCGCAGGATTTCGGCGCTGTCGTGGGCTTCGCGCACCGCGTCGCACAGCTCGCTGCAAAAGCGCTCTTGAGGGGCGGTGTCGTAGAGAAACGCCTGCACCTCGGCCGGCAGGCAATCGATCACTTCTTCCAGCAGGTAATCGCGGATCAGCCCTTCCCCGCCGTTCAGCGCGGGTGGCAACGGAGCCCCGCTGCCAGCCTCGGAGACCGCAAGCAACCAGAAACGCAGTCCGGCCACCCAGCCTTCGCTGCGCTGGATCAGGTTTTCCAGCGCTTCGCCGCGCAATGAACTGCTGTGTCGATCAAGCAGCGTCAGGGCCTCATCGTGGGTCAGGCGCAAGTCCTGCTCATGCAGTTCGAGCAACTGGCGCGACAGGCGCAGACGCGCCAGATGCCAGTCCGGGCGCTGCCGACTGGTGACCATGACCAGCAAGCCATCGGGAAGATGATTGAGGAAAAACTGCAGGCAACGGTCGAGTACCGGGCCTTGGGCGAGATGGTAGTCGTCGAGCACCAGCAACAGCGGCGCCGTCGGTTGCAGTTGCAGGGCCAGTTCATCGAGCAAACCATCGAGCCATTCTTCGAAGGCGAACGGCTGATGGCGCTGGCGCATCTTCAACAGGCCGAGTGCACGACTGCCCAGATCCGGAAAGTAGTCCTGCAGTCCCTCCAGCAATCGCTCGAGAAACCGCCCCGGATCGTTATCCCGTGGGCTCAATCCCAGCCAGAGACTTTGCCAGTGCCCCGGCAGGCTCTGACAGAACTCCACCGCCAGCGAACTCTTGCCGAACCCGGCCGGAGCGCACACCAGTAACAGACGTCCACCGAGCCCGGTTTGCAGGCGCTCGCAGAGACGTGGCCGCAAGACGTATCCGTCCGGCAGCGGAGGACGGAAAAAACGTCCGTCCAGTGCCGCGACGGCAACGCTTGCGGGACCCGGAAGTGGGGACAGATCAGTCATGGCCGGCTCTTGTTCGAATGGCTGTTGGCGGCGTAGCAGATGTCCGCAGCCTAGCCTTAAACGTAGCGGTTATGAAGGTTGCTGCTACAAATGGCTACAAAAAGACTGTCGAGAGCCGGCAGCTCCTACAAAATCAACGCCAAAAAAAACGCCCCGAACCAGTCGGGGCGTTTTTTCGAGGATGCGGCCTCGGGTCAAAGCTTAGCGGATACCGTCCTGGCCCAGGTTGCCCGGCTGGAATTCGCTCTTGGTGGCAGAGAAACCGAAGTCATACGCTGATTTTTCTTCGTTCTTCATGCCCAGCGCCAGGTAGCGACCCGATTGCAGGTCGTACAGGGCTTCCAGCGCGTACCACGGCACTTGCTTGTCGTAGTAGTCCTCGGCATGCGCTTCGGCGACACGCCACAGCTGACCGCGACCGTCGTAGTGGTCGATGACCGCTGCCTGCCAGGTGTCTTCGTCGATGTAGAAGTCACGTTTGGCATAGATATGGCGCTGACCCGGTTTCAGGGTGGCGACCACGTGCCAGACACGACGCAACTCGTAACGGGTCAGGTCCTGGTTGATATGGCCGGCCTTGATGATGTCGGCGTACTTGAGGGTCGGCGAGTCGATCTTGTAGCTGTTGGAGGCAATGTACATCTCTTTCTTGCCTTCGAGCTTCCAGTCGTAGCGATCCGGCGCACCGTTGTACATGTCGAGGTTGTCGGAGGTACGCAGACCGTCCGCCGCAGTGCCCGGACCGTCATAGGACACTTGCGGTGCCTGACGCACACGACGCTGACCAGTGGCGTAGACCCACGCCTTGCGCGGCTCCTTCACCTGGTCGAGGGTTTCGTGCACCAGCAGTACGGTACCGGCCAGACGTGCCGGCGCAGTCACTTTCTGCTTGAAGTAGAACAGGATGTTCCCCGGGTTGGCCGGGTCGTAGTCCTTCATCTTGTCGCGGAACACGAACTGGTCCTGGAAGTACACCAGGCTGAACGAGCCGTTGGTTTGCGGAGTCGCCTGGGTCACCAGACGGGTCACGCTGCCACCGCGATAGCGGGTGATGTGGTTCCAGATCACTTCCAGACCGCTTTTCGGAATCGGGAACGGCACGGCAGTGTCAAAGTTTTCCAGACCGTTACCGCCTGCGACCAGATTGGTGGTGGTGGCGTTTTTCTTGATCGCGGCGAACACGTCATCCGGCACGGTCGAGCCGCGATGGGACGGATAAACCGGAATCTTGAAGGTGTCCGGGTAGCGCTTGAACATCGCGTACTGGCCCGGAGCAAGCTTGTCCTTGTACTGCTCGACGTTCTGCGCGGTGATGGTGAACAGCGGTTTTTCACTGCCGAACGGATCGGACAGGAAGCCCTTGCTGTCGACCGTGCCGGCATTTTTCGCCAACGGTTTCCAGGCAGGGATCGAACCGTCGGCGTTGCCGGCCATTTCGGCGCCCATCGGGGTCAGGCTCTTGCCCAGCTTGTCGGCTTCGGCGGCGGGAACGGCCGCCATCACGCTGGTCGCCAGCAGCGACAAACCCAGAACACTCGCGTGGAACAGACTCTTTGTTATTTTCATATGTGTGTTCGTCCTGAAAAAACTGTGCTTAGAAGTTCACGCCGACGCTCAAGGCCACGAAGTCACGATCGTCCACGGTCGTGTAGTCGCCGCCAAAGAAGTTGGTGTAGGCCAGGCTCGCCGTGTAGGTGTTCTGGTATTCGGCATCGAGACCGAGGCTGATGGCCTTGCGACCTTCCTCGAAGTTGCCGCCAGGGCCTGGCGAGTAACCTTTCACGTCGTGCGACCAAGCCACGTTCGGCTTGAGGTTCACACCGGCAAACACGTCGCTGTAATCCCAAATGGCACGAGCGCGATAGCCCCACGAAGTGGCCGTGGTGAAACCGTCGTTGTTGCAGTTGCTGGAAACGTTGTCGCGCGAAGCCCCCGGCCCGGCACCGTTGATGGTGGAGGTGTTGAGGATCTGCGAGCAGGTGTTGAGACCTCCCGTGGCAGGCAGTTCGCCCGGGCCGAACACCGGATCGCGGCCGTAACGGGCTTCGGATTTGCTTTCCAGACCACCGACGTGGGTCACGCCGACTTCACCCACCAGGGTCAGCCGGTTGGCGCCCATCACCTGATCGAAGAAGTGCGTCAGGGTGGTTTGCAGCTGGGTGATTTCTTTACGGTTGTAACCGTGCAGATCCTGGCCCGGCACGCCGTTGAGGACCGACGCATTGGTCAAGGCGCCACCCAGCGGACGTACGCCGGCGAACAGAATGTCGGTGGAGTTCAACTGCACCGGCGCATTCGGCCGGTAGCTGACTTCACCGCTCCACGCCGTACCGGTAGGCAGGGTAGTGGAGAAGCTCAGACCGTAGAGGCGAATGTCCTCAGGGTATTCGATGAAGTAGTTCGAGTTGCCTGCGACTACCAGTGGCCCCAGCGCCTGGAACGGCCCCGGCAATGCCGCCACGCCGTTATAGATCGACTGTGGCGCGCCGGTGGCGCTGAAGATCGGCGCACGGCTGTGGTAGTTCATGAAGTAGGCGCCGAACTCGGTGGCCAGCGGGTCGAACATGTACTTGGCGGAAACGCCCCACTGCCCGCTGTCACGCGCGTTGCGGTTGGGCGAACGGCGCACCAGCACGCCCTCTTCGTTGACGTCGACACCAGCGTTGGCCAACGGCCCGAGCGCAATACCCGGAATGGTCGAACGCTTGTTCAGTACCCGCAGGTTGTCGTCGCAACCGGTGGTGACGATGTCCGGCTGCGAGAAAAAGGTGCCGCAGTTGTCGGTCACGGTCTTCTGCCAGTCGATCTGGTAGAAACCTTCGGCCGAGAGGTTTTCGGTAATGCTCTGGGACACGTAGAACATGTTGACCGGGATCAGGCCTTCCTTGATCTCGGCACCCGGACGGCGGAACGCGGACACGTCGATCGGGTTGATCGAGTTGATGCCGCCACCGATGAAGGTACTTTCGCCCCAGTTCACCACCTGCTTGCCCAGACGCACCGAACCTGGCTCATCGGCAATCGAGTAGTTGTGGTAGACGAAGGCGTCGAGGATCTGCCCGCCGGAAGAACGCGCCGCGACGTCGCGGTTGTGGTTGCTGACGTCCTTGTATTCCAGGTCCTGATTCTGCAGCGCGAAGTCGTACCAGTATTTGCCCCGGACGAAGACCCCGGTGTCGCCGTATTTCAGTTCCAGATCATGGATGCCCTTGAAGATCTTCGAGAAGGCTTGCCCGCTCTTGAAGTTCAGGTGGCCGTTGTCGGAGGTCTGGGACAGGCCCTTGCCGCCGTTGTTGACACCAATAAGGTCCTTGTTCGGCTGCTGGGTCGAGATACTCATGCCCAGGGAGAGCGAGGAGTCGAACTGACCTTCGATTTCACCGACGTTGAAACTGACGCCGAATGCGGGCCCGGCGAGCGTAGAGGCAAGACTGACGGCCAGAGGCAGTTTAGCCCGGCGCCAGAACTGGTTTACTGATGTCATCGACGCTACTCCATGTGCATTATTGTTATGGCAGTGAGTACTTTTAAAAACGCCTGGAAGACCGGGAGCCAGTAGCCACCCGACGTCACTCCAAAGTTGCATCGCCCCTGTTCGTGCGTGTGCCCCGTTCTTAAAAATCCTTGAGCGGACTATAGCCAGCAGGGGGTACTGCTTGATCCCTCTAAAGTGTGATTTGCAGCTGCCGGCCACTCTGGAACAGTCCTTTCGCCAGTCCGACACATGTCGGCACGGCAAGGATGGCTGAATTTTTCGATTTAACAAGCCAAGCGCTTGCTTGGTGGGTCTGGCGCGCCGGTTTCGGCGCGCCAGCAGACACTCAAAGTGTCGAAAGGAAGGTGCTGTTGTTGGCCTGCCATTCGGTGATGTCGAGGCGGATGCGCTTCTTGTCGAGCTTGCCGACACTGGTCTTGGGAATTTCCGTAACAAGGGCGATCTGGCTTGGAATCGCCCACTTGCTCAAGTGACCCAGTTCCACGAACGGCTTGAGGTGTTCCTTGAGCTCGCGCGCCCCGATCTCGTGCCCTTCGCGGATCACCAGCAGTGCAAACGGCCGCTCGCCCCATTGCGGATCGGCGATGCCCACCACTGCTACTTCGCGTACCGCCACATGACGGCTGATCAGGTCTTCGAGGTCCAGCGAGGAAATCCATTCGCCGCCAGTCTTGATCACATCCTTGATGCGGTCGCGGATGTCGATCACGCCCATGCTGTCGAGCGTTGCCACATCGCCGGTGTGCAGCCACCCACCGGCCCAGAGCTCGGCGCCCTTCTGCGGTTCGTTGAAATAGCCTTCGGTGAGCCACGGCGCGCGCAGCACCAGTTCGCCCTGGGTTTCGCCGTCGGCGGGGAGGAAGTTGCCCTCGGCGTCGACGATCGCCGCTTCCACCAACGGCCCCGGCACACCGGCCTTGATCCGGTAAGTGGTGCGTTCGTCTTCGGTGCCGGCCATCAACTCGTCGTTCAAATGCGCACAGGAAACCAGTGGCCCGGTCTCCGACATGCCGTACGCCGCCGTCAACTGAATGCCCCGGGCCTTGGCGGTTTCATACAGCGTACGGTTCAGCGCACTGCCACCGATGACGATCTTCCAGCCGCCGAAATCGGTGCCCTGTGCGCCTTTGGCGTTGAGCAGCATCTGCAGGATGGTCGGCACGCAGTGGGAGAACGTGACCTTCTCCTTGCGCCACAGCTCGACGAGGAACTCCGGGTCGTAACGCCCCGGATAAACCTGCTTGAGCCCGAGCATGGTTGCCACGTACGGCAAGCCCCAGGCATGCACATGGAACATCGGGGTAATCGGCATGTACACGTCGTTGGTGCCGAGCAGGCGCACGCTGTCGATCGCGCCCATGATCGTCGACACGCCCATGGTGTGCAGCACCAGTTGCCGATGGGTGAAGTACACACCTTTCGGGTTGCCGGTGGTGCCCGTGGTGTAGAAGGTAGTGGCGACCGAGTTCTCGTCGAAATCCTCAAAGTCGTATTGCGCACTCGCGGCGGCCAGCAGTTGCTCGTACTCGCCGACCAGATTCGGCAGCTCGGCGGTCTTTTCCGGCAGATCGGTCAGCAGCAGGGTTTTCTCGACGGTGGTCAGGTGCGGCGCGATGGCCTGGTACAGCCCGACGAACTCGCTGTTGACCAGCACGAAGCGGTCCTCGGCGTGGTTCATGGTGTAGAGGATCTGCTCCGGCGACAGACGCACGTTGATGGTGTGGATCACCGCGCCGATCATCGGAATGGCAAACATGCATTCGAGGTAGCGATGGCTGTCCCAGTCCATCACCGCCACGGTGTCACCCGCCTTCACCCCGGCCGCCGTCAATACGTTGGCCAGCCGCGCCACCCGCTCGATCAGGGTCGGATAGCTGTAGCGCAACTGGTCTCGGTAGATGATCTCGCGGGTTTTCTCGTAACGGGCGCCGGACATCAGCAGCCGTTTGATCAGCAATGGATACTGGTAGGCCCCATCGGCCGGGGGAATGACGCGAGTCTGCAACATATGAATCCCTTTTCTGGCTGCACGGTGTTGGCGTAGAGAGCGTTACTCTAGAGCCGTTATACCCCAGTCAAATCAGCCGAAGGAATGATTTGCACAGCCGTACAAATGCTAGCTTTGCGCCAGCATTTGTCGGTATTTCAGCGCCGTTCAGGCCGTTTGCCCTACAGCCGCTTCTGAAGGCGTCCGTGGGAAAACCAGCGCAGCAAGGAAGGTCAATGCGCCGAAACCCGCCAGAATCAAGTAAAGCCCGACAAAACCATGGCGCGGTTCGATGTAGGCAATCAGCGGAATCGCTGTCGCACTGGCGCCGAACGACAGGCAGTAACGCAGGGCGAAAACCCGCGATTGCCACTGCGGCGCGACGAAATTGGCGACCATCGAGTCGTTCACCGTCACCTGACCGAACACCACGAACATGAACGCCGCACCGAGCACGATCACTGCCCAACCATCGACATACGCCATGGCGTACAACAGCGGCGCCTGAAACAGCGTCAACACAATAAACGGCCATTTCAAGCTGACTCGGTGCAGCACCTGGCCAATGCTCAACTGCGCCACTGCACCAAAGGCATACGCCAGGCTGACCACCACGCCGAGGGTTTGCGGTGAGGCGAACAAATCATGCAGACGTTCCTGAAACAGCTTCGGGTAGGTCATGGTGGTGGCGTTGAACACCACGCCACCGGTGGCCGTCGCCAGTGCCAGCACACCGAACACCATGAGCATCGAAATCCGCTGCCCGGCAGCGCCCTTCAGTGCGGTGTGTGGACGCTGCGGGATCGGCTCTTCACGCACCTGCACGGCAAAGCCGATTCCCAGCATGATCGCCACCACCCCCGGTAACACAAAGGCCGACCGCCAGCCGAACTGCGCCACCAGCAACCCGGTGATCAGCACCGAGAACGCCACGCCGAGGTTGCCCCACATGCCATTGATGCCGATCTCCCGCCCGCGATTCTGCGCGTAGGCCACCAGCATCGCGGTGCCCACCGGGTGGTAGATCGCGGCGAAAATTCCGATCAGGGTCAACCCGATCACCAGCATCGTCGGGCTGGTGCTCAGCCCGGTGAAGATTGCCGAAGCGCCGATGCCGAAGAAGAACACCAGCACCATCTGCCGCCGGCTCCAGTGATCGCCCAGCCAGCCGGCCGGTAACGAACAGGCGCCAAAGGCAATGAACCCACCCAGCGAAAGGCCGATCAGCGCGGCGTAGTCGAGGCCGAAGGCCTGGGTCATGCCGAGCACGGCGGCGGGAAAAATCAGCATGAACATGTGATCGATCACATGGGCGGCGTTGACGTAGCGAATGACGTTTCGAGATTGATTCATGGCGGCACGCTTGTGTTTGTTATGGGCGGATTGTTGTCAGCGGCTTTATGCTAAGTTGGCGAAAAAGCGCATACCTGCCAACCAGGTCATCAAACCCGACATGTTGATCAGCCATTTCGAACACGGCCCGGTGAGTGCCTATCCCCGGGATTATCTGGACGGCGCGCACCAGCCGCTGCACCTGCACCGCGAGGCGCAGTTGCTGTATGCCGTCCGAGGGGTCATGCGCGTGGTGACCGACCTTGGTGCCTGGGTGATTCCGCCAAGCCGCGCAGTGTGGATTCCGCCGCAAGTCGCGCACGAGATTTTCATGTCCGGCGATGTGCAGATGCGCTCGCTGTTCATTGCCCCCGAGCTGTCACCGGCCAGCCTGCAACAGTGCTGCGTGCTGGCGGTGACGCCGCTGTTGCGCGAGTTGATCCTGCGCGCCGTTCAAGGCCCGCCGCACGCGGATAATCCGCTGATCCAGCAGTTGATGCTGGAAGAGCTCGCCAGCCTGGAAAACCTGCCGCTGCACATTCCAATGCCCACCGACCGACGCCTGCAGAACATCTGTCTGGCGTTGCTGCACACACCGGATCACCCCAACACCCTGGAAGACTGGGCGCAGCAGGTCGGCGCCAGCTCACGCACTCTGGCGCGGCTGTTCCAGCGACAACTGAAGATGAGTTTCAACGCCTGGCGCCAGCAACTGCGCCTGATGGAAGCGCTGCCGCGCCTGCTCGCCGGGGACAGCGTGCAGCGCGTGGCGCGGGATCTGGGTTACGGCAGCGCGCGGGCGTTCAGCGCGATGTTTCGCCGTTTGCTCGGGGACAATCCCCGGGAATACCTGAATAATCTGAGCAAACTCAGCGAGCTTGTGTAAGGCCCTGTGGGAGCGAGCCTGCTCGCGAAAGCGGTCTTTCAGCCACCAGTAATGTCGACTGATCCAACGCATTCGCGAGCAGGCTCGCTCCCACAGGTTTAAGTCGCGGTTCTGAGATCAATGCATCTCGGTAAACGCGATTTTCACGCCGAGAGCGATCAGCACCGCGCCCATGGTGCGGTCGAACCAGTGGCCCATGCGGGCAAAACCGGCACGTACACGTTGCTGACTGAACAGCATCGCCACCAGGCAGAACCAGAAAGCGGTCGCAACGGCCAGGTAAACCCCGTAACCGGCCTGCACCGCCAGTGGCGTGTGCGGGTTGATCACCACGGTGAACAGCGACAGGAAGAACAGCGTGGCTTTCGGATTCAGACCATTGGTCACGAAGCCCGAGGTGAACGCGCCGCGCGCGGTGCGCACGCCGGCCTCTTTGTGCAGATCATCGGTAACGGTTTTCGCTGGCTGCGCGCGCAAGGCCTTGAAGCCGATGTACAGCAGGTACGCGGCGGCGGCCCATTTCAAGGCGTTGAACAGCACGATCGACTGCGACACGATCAGGCCGATGCCGAGCAGCGAATAACCCACATGCAGGAAAATCGCCGTGCCCACGCCCAGTGCGGTCCAGGTGCCGGCGCGACGACCATGGGTCACGCTCTCGCGCACCACCACGGCAAAGTCCGGGCCGGGGCTGGCCACGGCCAACAGGTGGATCAGTGCAACGGTCAAGAACTCGGTCCAGTACATGGGGGCTCCTCTGGGGGTGATCATCAGCTTGAACACATCGCCTGAATGCTTTTCCCCTGTGGGAGCGGGCTTGCTCGCGAATGGCGTTGAGTCAGGCAACCTTTATGGGTCTGACACGCCCTCTTCGCGAGCAAGCCCGCTCCCACAGGTTTTGTGAGCACCTCGGGCACTGCGTAACGTTTTGTTTCATCTGGTAGGCTCGGCAGATTACGCCTTCCGTTCCCAGCACAAAAGGTACAGTTGATGACGAACCCGCGCCGCGCCGTATTCCTCGATCACCCGTCTCTGGATCTCGGCGATCTCGACCTCAGCCCGTTGCGCGCCTGCTTCAGCGACCTGCAACTGTTCGCCCAGACTGCGCCTGATCAAGTCGCCGAACGCCTGCACGGGGCCAGCGTGGCGATCACCAACAAGATCCGCATCGACGCCGCCGCGATGGCCGCCAACCCGGATCTTAAATTGATCCTGATCACCGCCACCGGCACCAACAACGTCGATCTGGACGCGGCTCGCGCCCACGGCATCACCGTGTGCAACTGTCAGGGTTACGGCACGCCGTCGGTGGCGCAGCACACGATCATGCTGCTGCTCAACCTCGCCACCCGCCTCGCGGATTATCAAAAAGCCGTCGGCGAAGGTCGCTGGCAGCAGGCCAGACAGTTCTGCCTGCTCGACTATCCGATCGTCGAACTGGAGGGCAAAACCCTCGGCCTGCTTGGTCATGGCGAACTCGGCGGTGCGGTCGCCCGACTGGCCGAAGCATTTGGCATGCGTGTATTGCTCGGACAGATTCCGGGCCGCCCTGCCCGCCCGGACCGTCTGCCGCTGAACGAATTGCTGCCGCAGATCGACGCCCTGACCCTGCACTGCCCACTCAACGAACACACCCGGCACTTCATCGGTGCCCGCGAGCTGGCGGCGATGAAACCCGGCGCTTTTGTGGTCAACACCGCTCGCGGTGGTTTGATCGACGAGCAAGCCTTGGCCGATGCCCTGCGCAACGGTCACCTGGGCGGTGCGGCGACCGATGTGCTCAGCGTCGAACCGCCGGTCAACGGCAATCCGCTGCTGGCGGCCGATATTCCGCGGCTGATCGTCACTCCGCACAACGCTTGGGGCAGTCGCGAAGCGCGGCAGCGTATCGTCGGCCAATTGACCGAAAACGCCCTGGCATTCTTCAGCGGTACAGCGCTGCGGGTCGTCAGTTGATAAACTACGGCACTTTTTTTCCAGGGAGCAGTTATGGATCCGCGCAGTGAAGTACTGCTTCGTCAGGCCGAGTTATTCCAGGGTTCGCTGTTGTTGGCCGGTTTGCCTGCCGACGATCTGCTCGGGCGCCTGCCCAATGCGTTCGGCTGGTGCTGGCATGCCGGCGATCAGGCCGCTCTCGATGCGCGCTTCGAAGGTCGCAGCCATTTCGGCGTAAACGTGCCGGAGCGCGAGTTCGACAGCGCCGTGGTGTTTTTGCCCAAGTCCAAGGATCTGAGCGATTACATCCTCAATGCCGTGGCCGCACGTCTGCCCGGGCGCGAGGTGTTTCTGGTCGGGGAAAAACGCAGCGGCATCGAGGGTGCGTCCAAGCAACTCAACCCGTTCGGCAAGCCGCGCAAACTCGACAGCGCCCGTCACTGCCAACTGTGGCAGGTCACCGTGGCCAACGCGCCTGAAGCAAAATCGCTGGAAAGCCTGGCGCAGACTTATGAGCTGCCGCTGGCCGAAGGCCCGTTGAAAGTCATCAGCCTGCCGGGCGTGTTCAGCCATGGCCGACTGGATCGCGGCAGCGCCCTGCTTCTTGAGCATCTGGACAAACTGCCGAGCGGTCATCTGCTGGATTTCGGTTGTGGCGCCGGGGTTTTGGGCGCGGCGGTCAAACGGCGTTATCCGCACAACCAGGTGACTTTGCTCGACGTCGATGCCTTCGCCGCCGCCAGCAGTCGCCTGACGTTAGCGGCCAACGGTCTGGACGCCGAAGTGCTGACCGGTGACGGTATCGACGCTGCACCGATGGGTTTGAACGCGATTCTGAGCAACCCGCCGTTCCATGTCGGCGTGCACACCGATTATTTCGCCACCGAGAACTTGCTGCGAAAAGCGGCCAAACATCTGAAAAACGGTGGCGAACTACGCCTGGTCGCGAACAGCTTCCTAAAGTATCAGCCGCTGATCGAAGAGCATCTGGGCGTGTGTGCGATCAAGGCCGAAGGCAATGGTTTCCGGATTTACCGGGCCAAGCGCGGCTGAAAATTTGTTCTTGCTCTATCGGTTTTGCGAAGGCAGAATCCGCTCCGTCCTAGGGGAGTAGTCTCCCACGAGCGCCAAGCTCGTCCGGCATACGTCAACATACTTGATCCTCAGATCATGGCGTATGCGACCCAAGCGTCCGCACCAGACGGATCGCAGGGTTTGACAAGACCTATGACACGCACACCTTACCCGGGGCGGGAAGGCTGTACGTGTCATAGCCGTGTCGACCCGCCCCTTAGGAAATCCTGATGCTGGACTCGTTACTCGTTCCCACCGCAATCGTTGCCTTGGCCGAAATCGGCGACAAGACGCAACTGCTCGCGCTGATTCTCGCCGCTCGCTTTCGCAAACCCTGGCCGATCATTGCCGGTATCGTCGCTGCGACCCTGGCCAACCACGCGGCAGCCGGTGCGGTAGGCGCCTGGTTCGGCAGCTTCTTCTCCGATTCGGTGCTGCACTGGATTCTCGCCGCGAGCTTCACCGCCACTGCGCTGTGGACGCTGGTCCCGGACAAGATGGACGACGATGAAGCCAGCACCGCACGCAAGTTCGGCCCCTTCCTGACCACGCTGATCGCGTTTTTCCTCGCGGAAATCGGCGACAAGACGCAAATCGCCACCGTGATGCTGGCGGCGCAATACCCTGAGCTGTGGCTGGTGATTATCGGCACCACCCTGGGCATGTTGATTGCCAACGTGCCGGTGGTATTGGCGGGTAACTTTGCCGCGGAGAAATTGCCACTGACCTTGATCCGTCGCCTGGCGGCTTCGGCGTTCCTGATTCTGGCGATCGTGGCGGTGTACAAGGCAATGCAGAGCAGTGGCTGGATTTAACCCCTGAGCCGTGATCTGACAATTAACTGTGGCGAGGGGATTTATCCCCGATGGGGCGCGAAGCGCCCCAAACCTGCCTCCTCAGAGTGTCAGACATAACGCATTTGCAGGTTTTGGGGCTGCTTCGCAGCCCATCGGGGATAAATCCCCTCGCCACAACAGCCCTCCCAACCTGAAGAATCGTTGTGTCCTTCGACTCTTAGGATTTAGGGGCTTTCTCGTACAACGGCATCACCTTCGGAATCGCTGCCTGCAGCGAGGCGATCCGGCTGGACGAGGCCGGGTGGGTGCTCATGAACTCCGGCGGTGCGCCTTCCGAAGCCTTGCTCATCTTGTTCCACAAGGTGATCGCCGCATTCGGGTTGTACCCGGCGCGGGCGGCCAGTTCCAGACCGATCAGGTCGGCTTCGTTTTCGTTAGCGCGGCTGTTGGGCAAGGTCATGCCGTAATTGGCCACGGTGTCGGCCAGCGCCAGGCTGTCCTGCCCCAGACCGAGCAACGCACCGGCACCCTGCTTGGCCATTTCAATGCCATAGGCTTTGGACATCGCTTCACGACCGTGCTCGCGCAGGGCGTGGGCGATTTCATGGCCCATGACCGCCGCGATTTCATCGTCGGTCAGCTTCAGGCTGTCGATCAGCCCGGTGTAGAAAATGATCTTGCCGCCAGGCCCGCAGTTGGCGTTGAGCTCGTCGCTCTTGATCAGATTGACTTCCCACTGCCACTGCGCCGCATCCGGGCGGAAGTTCGGTGCCTGGGCGATCAGCCGGTTGGCAATCGCCTGAACCCGCTTGGCCTCCGGGCTGGTCTTGTCCAGCACGCCTTTGCTCGACGCCTCGCCGACGGTCTTCTGATAGGACTGGGCATACATCTGGTCGACCTCTTGCGAGGACAGCATGCTGAACATGTACTGCTTGCGCTCCACACCGACGGCTCCGCCGCTGGTGGTGTTGACCGACTGACAACCGGCCAGCAACAGCGCTGCGCTCAGTGCACTTACAACCAATGTCTTGTTCATTCAAAAGCTCCCTGAAAACCTGCCGCGTATCGTAGGGGGTGAATTGTATCGGCGCCAGATACAACAGACGTGTTGCAGCGTCTTTCGGAAGTTTCCCACCGCTGTTGTCGTAAAAAATTCACAGCAACCGGCAAGTCTGCTGCCGCTGCGTCGCGCACCGATCCATTTGCGACATCCTCCGCCCTTTGTTCCGCTCAACGCTCATGGCGCCATGCCTGCTGCCGATACAACAGCGCAGACGTCCTCTTGCGTGCGGAGCTCCCATGAAGTTCAAGTCGATCCAGTTTTCCGTCGCCGCCCTGGCCGGCGCCATCGTCCTCAGCGTGGTTGCCGCGCTGGTGCTGTACGCGCTGTTCTCCGGTGCCCGCACTCAAGACATGGTGCAGCAGCGCACTCAGGCGCAGTTCGAACAAGTCATCGAACAACGCCTGACCTCGCTGGCGCAGACCCAGGTCAGCCAGATCCAGCGCGAACTTGAAGCGCCGCTGCTGATTGCCGGCGGACTGGTGCGGGTCAACGCGCTGCTCGGCACACCGGGCGCCGACGGCCAGCCGCGCCTGAGCGTCAGCCGCGAGCAACTGATCAGCCTGATCAAGGAGAACGTCGAGCAGAACCCGAAGATTCTCGGCACCTACATCGGCTGGGAAAAAAACGCCCTGGACCACAATGACGCGGCCTACGTCGGCAGCGCCGTGACCGGTATCGATCCCGCCAACGGACGCTTCCTGCCGTGGTGGTTCCGCAATACCGACGGCAGTCTGGGCGTGGACAAACTGGCCGATGTCGACGATCAGAAAACCCTGTCCACCGGGGTACGTGCCAGTGAGTACTACCTCTGCTCCAAGGAAACGAAAAAGCCCTGCGTGATCGATCCGGCGCCGTACAAGGTCGGCGACAAGGTCGTGATGCTCGCCTCGTTCATTGAACCGATCATGCTCAACGGCGCATTCCAGGGCATCGTCGGCGCCGACCTGTCGGTGAACTTCATCCAGGACATGCTCCTCGGCGCCAACCAGAAGTTGTACAGCGGCGCCGGGCAAATGGCCCTGATCGGCGGCAACGGCCGGATCGTCGCCTACACCCAGGATCCGAGCAAATTCGGTGAAAAGGTCAGCGACATTCTCGACGCCGAGCAGATCGCCAACATGGCCAATCTCAAACGCGGCGAAGTCACCTACTCGGTCAACAAGGACAAGGGCCGCATCGAGCTGTACCTGCCGTTCGGCATCGGCCAGACCGACGCGCGCTGGACCCTGATGCTGCAACTGCCGTTGAACGCGGTGATGGCGGATCTGCAAAAACTCCAGGCCGACCTTGATGCGCAACGCAAGTCCGACACCTTCGGCATGGCCATGGTCGGCCTGATCATTGCCGCCATCGGTTTGCTGGTGATCTGGCTGGTGGGTCACGGCATCGCCCGCCCCTTGAAGCAGATGGTCGCCATGCTGGATGACATCGCCAAAGGTGAAGGCGACCTGACCCGTCGCTTGAGCAGTGATCGCAGTGATGAACTGGGCTCGATTGCCAAGGGTTTCAACACCTTCCTCGCCAAGTTGCAGGCGATGATCACGCAGGTGGTGACGTCGGTGCAGAGCGTCAGCGATTCCTCGGAGCACACTGCCGACATCGCGATTCGCACCAACATCGGCATTCAGAAACAGATGGCCGAGATCGATCAGGTCGCCACCGCGGTGCAGGAGATGACCGCCACCGCGCAAGACGTGGCGCGCAACGCCACTCAGGCCGCGCAAGCCGCCAGCCACGCGGATCAGGCTGCCGGCCAAGGCATGCAGATCGTCCGTGATACGTCGAACTCGATTGGCGTACTGGCGGTGGAAATCGGCAAAGCGGTGGAGGTGGTGCAGACGCTGGCCAAGGACAGCGAAAACATCAACGCGATCCTCATCGCGATTCGCGGGATCGCCGAGCAGACCAACCTGCTGGCGCTGAACGCAGCAATCGAAGCGGCGCGGGCCGGCGAACAAGGGCGCGGCTTTGCGGTGGTGGCGGACGAGGTGCGCAATCTGGCGCAGAAGACCCAGAAGGCCACCGAAGAAATCCAGAGCATGATCCAGCAGCTGCAACAGGGCACCCGCGATGTGGTGCGGGTCATGGAGGACAGCCAGAACCGCACCGACGAAAGCGTGCAGCACGCGGCGAAAGCGGCTGAAGCGCTGGAGACAATTACTCAGGCGGTGTCGGTGATCAATGACATGAACACGCAGATTGCCAGTGCGGCGGAAGAACAGAGCGCAGTGGCCGATGACATCAACCGTAACGTGATCAATATCGGTCAGGTGGCGAATGAAGTGGCGGGCGGTGCGGATGAGTCGAGTTCGGCCAGTGCGGGTCTGACTAAATTGGCGGAGCAGCAGCGGCGGTTGATCAATCAGTTCAAGGTCTGATCCAAAGGCCCCTTCGCGAGCAAGCCCGCTCCCACAGTAATTTTGCGGCGTTCACAAAACCTGTGGGAGCAAGCTTGCTCGCGAAGAGGGCGGCACAGCATCAACTCAACCCGGAGTCAGACACTCCGGCCCATTGAGCTTCGGATCATTGATCAGGTTCGCCAACACCCGCTCGCGCAATGCCGCCGGCTCACTGGCGAGCAAGCCCTGCAGCACATGCAACGGCGTCGCGGGATCGAGCCAGGCCGCCTGCCCCGCCTCATCGAGAATCAACGGTCGGCGCTGACTGGCCGCCGGCTGCGTGATGACGGCGGTGCTCAGCCACACCTGCTCTTGCACCGGATACGCCTCCCAGATCGCCGCGAAAAACAGCGACGAGCCCTCCCCCGGCGTCAGCCAGTACGGGCGCTTGCGCAGGTTGCCGCGCCATTCGTAGAAACCGTTGGCCGGCAGCAGACAGCGGCGCAGGCGCAGCGCCTCGCGGAACATCGGTTGCTCGGCCACTGTTTCGGCCCGGGCATGCGCCGGTGTTTTCGACAGATCGGTCAGCCACGGCGGTGTCAGGCCCCAACGGGCGCGGGTCAGCGTGCGTTGGCCGTCGGCCTCGGCACGCAGCATCAACACCGAATCATTGGGGGAAATGTTCCACTGCGCCTGCTGATCGGCGGGAAATCCGGGCAGGGCCGCGAAATCGCGGTTCCAGCGAAACAGGGCATAACGTCCACACATGGGGCAACACGACTCAGAAATAAAACGAACGTCAGCCTAACAGACCAGCGTCCCGGGGAAGCTCTCCGGTTCATCGCCGGGCAGCGGCAGCGCGGCATTGTACGCGGTGATCAGTTCGCGGGCGTATTCGGCTTGATCGTTATCGACCGACAGGCCGAGCAGGCCGAAGATCGGCAGTTCACCGGTGCCGCCGAGCAGATCCCGGCCCACCAGATGCGCCTCGATGCCTTCACTGGCGAGCATGCCCTTGAGCATCTCGCCTTCCATCAGGTTTTCCGGCTCGTAGATTCGCTGCATGGGCGCCCCTCACTCGTTTTCGCTGAAGACTTCCAGAAACCAATCCTCGCCATGCACCTGCAATACGAACTTTATTGGCGCACAGCACACCTGACAGTCTTCGATATAGGTTTGATCACCGCCGGACAAGTCCACTGTCGTCTCGACCGTCTCCCCACAATAAGGACATTCGTATTCAGCGGCTTCCAGCATCGCGGTCTCCCAGGTGACTTGTGCGTATAATCGCCGGTCTATTTGCAGGGCTATTTTTGTCTGGCTACCTTTTCAGACCGTGCCCCGTTGGTTTTCGATCAAAACCTTTACTTACCCTAGCCGTTTCCAACAAGAGAGCATGATGGGCGAATTCGATGCCATCCGACCTTACGACGACAGCGAAGTACCTGCGGTACTGGCAAGACTGCTCGGCGACAAGGCGTTTCTAGATATCCTCACCCACTTCCGCTTCCCGCGTTTTGCCGGTGCCTTCGGCTGGATGCTCAAACCACTTATAGCCCATCGGCTGCGTCGTGAGTTTGCCGACGTGACCTCCGTGGCCACTTTGCAGGACAAAGTCGAGTTCTACGTCGACCACACCATCGAGCGCGCCACTGATGGCGTGACCTACACCGGTGTCGAGCAATTCAAGTCCGGCAGCGCCTACCTGTTCATTGCCAATCATCGCGACATCGTGATGGACCCGGCCTTCGTCAACTACGCGGTGTACCACGCCGGCCTGCCGACCCCGCGCATCGCGATCGGCGACAACCTGCTGCAGAAACCCTTCGTCAGCGACCTGATGCGCCTGAACAAGAGTTTTATCGTGCATCGCTCGATCACCGGGCGCCGCGAGAAGATGGCGGCGTATCAATTGCTGTCGGCGTATATCAACCACTCGATCCGCAACGATTGCGCCTCGATCTGGATCGCGCAGGCTGAAGGCCGGGCAAAGGACGGCGACGACCGTACCGAGTCGGCGATCCTCAAGATGTTCCACATGAGCCGCAAGGACGAGCCGTTCGGCGAGGTCATCCAGTCGCTGAACCTGACCCCGGTGTCGATCAGCTACGAATACGACCCGTGCGACCAGGCCAAGGCACGTGAGCTGTACATCCGCGCCACCACCGGCACCTACGCCAAGGCGCCGGGCGAGGATGACGTGAGCATTGCCAAGGGCATCACCGGTTATAAGGGCCGGGTGCACGTGAACTTTGCCGCGCCGATCACCGAACTGTTCGAAGACACCAAGCAATTGGCGGCCGAGATGGACAAGCAGATTCTCGGCGGTTATCGCCTGTTCCCGGTGCATTACCTGGCGTACGCGCAGTGGGCCGATGCCGATCCGCAACTGAACGTGCCGAAGGCTGCCGAAGTGTTCCCGGCGGATGAATTGGCCAAGGCGCAGGAAGAATGGCAGCGCCGACTGGACGCCTGCCCTGAAGAGCACCGTCCGTATCTGGTGCTGCAATATGCGACGCCGGTGCGCAATCAGTACCGAGTGAAGGCTGGGTTGCCGTTGTAAACAGGCATAGCGGAGCCCCTGTGGCGAGGGGATTTATCCCCGATGGGTCGCGAAGCGGCCCCAGGATTCTGCCTGAATAATCATGGGCCTGCTGCGCAGGCCATCGGGGATAAATCCCCTCGCCACAAGGTTTTGCATTCGCTTCAGAAGCGGGTGCTGATCCAGGAAACGATCAGGGCCAGACCGAGGCAGGCAAAACCGAAGCGGTAGAAAAAGCGGTTCATGCGCAACGTCGCCCAATCCAGAATCGGTTCGGCGTTGGGTTGGGCCTGGCGTTGCGCGGCGATGCTGGCCATGGCGCGCTGTTCACGGCGGCGGGTCGCGTGCAGCAGCCAACTGCCCGGGAAGGCCAGGGCCAACGCCAGCAGGTTGATCAATTTGGCGGGATGGGCGGTAAACAGCGTCATCAAGTGCAGCGACATCACAGACCTCGGAACTGAATCGGTGTGGCAGGCGCCAGATCGACGACCGCGGCGCGGATTCTACCGAAACCCTCCGCCACTACCCTACCCTTTGCGACAAATAACCTGACAATCGACCGATGGCTGTCCTGTGTCACGGCATCGTCATTTACATCGGCCACCATGCGCGCCTCGAAACACACATGGAACGCGACATGCTGCACGCCGAAAACCAGGATCGCCTGTACCTCATCACCCCGACCGACGAACAACAAAGCCTCGTCGGCAGCCTCGCCTTCAATGTTCAGGATCGCCACTGGCTGGTGTATTGCGCCCTCGGCGGGCATCAGCATGCGGATTTGCCGGAGACGGATTTGCTGACCGGTGTGAGTGTCCTCGACTTCTACTCCCAGGCTGCCTGACACACGCCTGTCCCTGTGGGAGGGGGCTTGCTCCCGAAGACTGAGTGTCAGTCGACTTCTGAGTTGACTGATCCACCGCTTTCGGGAGCAAGCCCCCTCCCACAGTTGTATGAGTATTCAGATAAATTTTGTGGCCACAAAAAAGCCCGGAGCCATCACTGGCGCCGGGCTTTTTCACATCAACCGCACAGCTTACTCGGCGAGGATCTGACCCACGGTCGGGTCCTTGAACAGACGGGTCAAGGCATCGCTCAACACGTCGCTGACCAGCTTGGTGTTGGTTTCCTGGTTCGGCGCCATGCCGAAACGCTGGTCCAGCGAAGCGCCGTAGCGGCCGCTGTAACGACGGTTGCCGCTCTGCACGTCGGAGCGGAAGGTCGCGCCGATGGTGGCTTCGGTCACGTACATGCCTTCTTTCGGCGACTGGTACTTCAGCTCGGTCAGGGTCACGGTCAGTTGCGGCGCGTTCATCCCGTTGCTGGTCGGGGTGAAGCCGAGCAGACGTACGGCGGCTTCAGCCTGCGCCTGCAACTTGGGCAGGATCTGCTCGCGCTGCACGGTGATCGCGCTGGTTTCCGGGTACAGGCCACCGCGGGTGCCGAGGGTTGGCGACGGACGACCGTCAACCACACGCACCACCACTTGCTGGCCATGGCCGACCGGGGCCAACTGCGTGGTCAGCTTCGGTTCCGGGCTCAGTTGTTGCGGGCTGTGGGCGCAGCCAACCAGGGTCAAACTGGTCACAGTGATCAAACCGAACAACAGGCGTTGCAACATGCTCTTTTCTCCAGAATCAGGCACAAACAGGCCGGCAGTATAGCGGTGGGCCACTGCGGGTCACCAGCACCCGACAGTGAATACTCAAATGTCTGACAAACCCGTGAGAATGCGGTTCCTGTCACAGATTGTTCACCGCCCATACACCTCGGCGTCACGGCCGCCAGGCAAGCTTCAAACCAGTCCTCCAACAAGGTACTCGGCCATGCGTTATCTGATCTCGTTGTTCGCCCCACGCCCACTGCACCGCAGTTTTGCCCTGCTCGATCGCAACGGTCATTGCCAGGCATTCAAGCAGTGCAGCCTGCAGCCGATGGGCGATGGCTGGGTGGAAATCGAAGAAATCCGTCTCAACTGGTTGCACCAGCCACTGCCCGCCAGCGCCCGCGTCATACCGTCGCAGCCCCGCGCACGCGTGCAAGCGATGTTGAGCATCTGACCGGATGCCTAATAAAAGTCATTAAACACGAGCAACTGCCCGCATTTCTTCGATACAATCTCCCCCCGATTATAAGGACGTCTCCTGATCGGGCCCCGCAACACCGTCAATGCGCATGCATCGACACCCAAATCGCCCACAGAGAGCCGCCCACACAGATCGAGTGAAGTTGGCGCGCTTGCCTGTTCTTCCGGCAAAAACCCCGCTTTTCGCGAATCTGCAGAGCTGTCATGACGCTCGGCCACCGCGTTGTTTTGCCCTTGCGGGCAGGGTGCCAGGCCTGGACAGCCCTTTTTTGAGGTTCACGTCTTCAAAAGAGCGTGAAAAAAACGGGTTTTCACAACTTCACAAGAGTGTGGCGAGCAAATGAAAAGTTTTGCGTCTGAACATGCACCATTAGCGTCTGAAACAGCCCAACGACACAGGACCGGGTATACCTCGAACATCGGAGCCTGAAGCCTGTCCGCTACGGATTTGGTTGCACAAAAACGGATGTCTCGACCATAAGTCGAATTGCCAGCCGCGTGCTGAAATGAGTTCATGGAGCTCTTGAAGCCAGGCCGCATGCATCCGTCGAAGTTGCGAAAAATTGCGAAGATTCGGACATGACGAACCTGACCATGGGTATCCGGGGCGCAACTGACCTGCCCCGTCACTCCCTGGCAGCCATGCCGACAATTTGGTGCTGCAGATTTTGGAGACGCGTTAAATGGCGCATAACGAAGCAGTCGACGTAGTTCTGGTTGGGGCCGGCATCATGAGTGCCACCCTGGCAGTACTGCTCAAAGAGCTCGACCCGGCGATCAAGCTGGAAGTCGTCGAGTTGATGGATTCCGGTGCTGCGGAGAGTTCCAACCCGTGGAACAACGCCGGTACCGGCCACGCCGGCCTGTGCGAGCTGAACTACACGCCGCAGGCAGCCGACGGCAGCGTCGATATCAAGAAAGCCGTGCACATCAACACCCAGTTCGAAGTGTCCAAACAGTTCTGGTCGTACCTGACCAAGAAAGGCACCTTCGGCTCGTGCAAATCCTTCATCAGCCCGGTACCGCACCTGAGCTTCGTTCAGGGTGACAAAGGCGTGTCGTTCCTCAAGGAACGCTTCAACGTGCTGCACAAGCACCACGCCTTCTCCGACATGGAATACACCGAAGACAAGGCCAAGATGGCCGAGTGGATGCCGCTGATGATGCCGGGCCGCTCGCCGGATGAAGTCCTGGCCGCCACCCGCGTGATGAATGGCACCGACGTCAACTTCGGCGCTCTGACCAATCAGTTGCTCAAGCACCTGACCAGTGCACCGGACACCCAGGTCAAATACTGCAAGCGCGTCACCGGCCTCAAGCGTAACGGCGCCGGCTGGACCGTCAGCATCAAGGACGTCAACAGCGGCGCCAGCCGTGAAGTCGACGCCAAGTTCGTCTTCCTCGGCGCCGGTGGCGCGGCCCTGCCGCTGCTGCAGGCTTCGGGCATCGAAGAAAGCAAAGGCTTCGGCGGCTTCCCGATCAGCGGGCAGTGGCTGCGTTGCGACAACCCGGAAGTGGTCAAGCACCACCAGGCCAAGGTCTACAGCCAGGCGGCCGTCGGTTCGCCACCGATGTCGGTGCCGCACCTGGACACCCGTGTGGTCGACGGCAAGAAATCCCTGCTGTTCGGGCCATACGCCGGTTTCACCACCAAGTTCCTCAAGCACGGCTCCTTCATGGACCTGCCGCTGTCGGTTCGCGCCGGCAACATCGGACCGATGCTGGCGGTGGCGAAAAACAACATGGACCTGACCAAGTACCTGGTCAGCGAAGTGATGCAATCGATGGAGCAGCGTCTGGAATCCCTGCGCCGCTTCTACCCGGAGGCGAAAGCCGAAGACTGGCGTCTGGAAGTGGCCGGCCAACGGGTACAGATCATCAAGAAAGACCCGAAAAAGGGCGGCATCCTGCAATTTGGTACCGAACTGGTCGCGGCGAAGGACGGCTCCCTCGCCGCCCTGCTCGGCGCTTCGCCAGGCGCTTCGGTGACCGTTTCGATCATGCTCGAGCTGATCGAGAAATGCTTCCCGGCCAAGGCCAAGGGTGAGTGGGCGGCCAAACTGGCGGAAATCTTCCCGGCCCGCGAGAAGGTTCTGGAAACCGATGCTGCGCTGTATCGCAAGATCAACACGCAGAACAACATCGCCCTGGAACTGGTTGAAGAAAGCAGCGAGACCCCAAGCTTCGCTTGATCTTGCGGCATAAAAAACGCCCCGTACTCAGTGAGTGCGGGGCGTTTCTTTTGCTGGGATAAAAACCAATACTGCTGGCTCACCAACACTTGTGGTGAGGGGATTTATCCCCGATCGGCTGCGCAGCAGTCGCAAAACCATTGATGCGATTTACCTGACACCCTTGCACTCAGGCTTCGGGGCCGCTACGCAGCCCATCGGGGATAAATCCCCTCGCCACAGATATCGGGTGATCTCAACCGCGAGCCTTGTCGATCAGCTCGATGTACTCGGCCGCATTACGCTGATCCTTGATCAGATCAACAAACGTTTGGCCCTGCGCGTCCTTGCCATCCACGTCGTAACCGGCCGCCACGAAGAAGGTCAGGAAGCGCTCGAAATCGTCGATGCGCAGGCCACGGTAGGCCTTGATCAGTTTGTGCAGCGACGGCGAAGTGGCGTCGACCGGTTCAAAATCGAGGAACAGCTTGATCTGCTCATCGCCGATCTCGTCACCAATCACCTGTTTCTTATCTTTACGCATTGCCGACTCCAGCTCGCAGACATTACACGGGGCGGGCAGTTTACCCCTGCCCAGCCACAAGGCTCAACGCGCGCGAACAGCCCCGGTGTGCAGATCGGCCCAGATGTGGCCGTTGGCATAACTGAGGAACTGTACATACACGGTGTCGTTGCGCAGCAAATCGATCACCACCCGGTACTGGGCCAGCGGGTAAAACAGGGTCAGGGTTTTGCTCTTGTCGTCATAAGCCGGTTTTTTCAGGCTTTTGCTTTCGCCATCGAAGTTGAGCAGCACCTGAGTGATAGTCGCCCCCTTGTTCAACGACTTGCCCTTGAGGCGAATCATCAGCGGCGACGTGACCGGAATCGGCTGCTGATTGGACTGGCGTTGTGCGCCGACCACCACCGAATAATCGGTGACCTGCAGCAGTTGTTGCTGCTCGGGTTCGGCATCGCGCAGGGTCAGGTCGTCCGGCGGCAGGAATTGACTGTGCATCGGTGCCGGGGCGGCGGCCAGAGGCAGGCTGAGGGTCAGCAACAGGGCGGCAAGGCTGCGGATCAAGAGGCTCATGGCAGGCTCCGGGGGCGGGGCCGAGCACTCTAGCATGGGGAACGCGGATGGATCAGCACACACAAAACAACTGTGGGAGCGAGCCTGCTCGCGATAGCGTCGTATCAGTCAACATCAACATTGCTGACAGACCGCTATCGCGAGCAGGCTCGCTCCCACAAGAGATAGTGCAGGGTCTTACATGCCTTTAACGGCAAAGATCCCGTTGGCGTTGCGCCAGTAACCTTTGTAGTCCATGCCGTAACCGAAGATGTAGCGGTCAATGCACGGCAGGCCGACGAAGTCTGCCTTCAGGTCAGGACGCGCCTTGCGGTCGTGATCCTTGTCGATCAGCACGGCGGTGTGCACTTTGCGCGCGCCGGCGTGTTTGCAGAAGTCGATGATCGCGCCCAGGGTGTGACCTTCGTCGAGGATGTCGTCGATGATCAGTACGTCGCGGTCGATGAACGAGACTTCCGGCTTGGCTTTCCAGAACAGGTCACCGCCGCTGGTTTCGTTGCGATAACGGGTCGCGTGCAGGTAGGACGCTTCCAGCGGGAATTGCAGGTGAGTCAGCAGTTTGCCGGAGAAGATCAGGCCGCCGTTCATCACGCAGAACACCACCGGGTTGCTGTCGGCCAGTTGTTCGTTGATTTGTGCACCGACGCGGGCGATGGCGGCCTCGACTTCAGATTCGGTGTACAGGCAGTCAGCCTCTCGCATGATTTGACGGATATGCTCGAGATCAGCGGACATGGCGCTCTCCAGGGGGATGTTTTCGGAAAAGCGGGCAAAGGTACGCATCCCGTGAGGTCGAATCAAGCCTTAATGGACTAACGTACTCAATGTCCTATAGGACATCACCCTCGGATAGATTAATCTAGGCCGGTTTTTTTGCCCGCCGCCGGAGTTTTTCCATGCCCATCCTCGAGATCCGCCACCCGCTGATCCGCCATAAACTCGGCCTGATGCGCCGCGCCGATATCAGCACCAAGAATTTCCGTGAGCTTGCTCAGGAAGTCGGCGCCCTGTTGACCTATGAAGCTACAAAAGATCTGCCGCTCGAATCCTACGATATCGCCGGTTGGTGCGGCACTGTGTCGGTGGAGAAAATCGCCGGCAAGAAGATCACCGTCGTGCCGATCCTGCGCGCCGGCATCGGCATGCTCGAAGGCGTGCTGAGCCTGATCCCGGGTGCCAAGGTTTCCGCTGTGGGCGTTGCCCGCAATGAAGAAACCCTGCAAGCGCACACTTATCTGGAAAAACTGGTTCCGGAAATCGACGAACGGCTGGCGATGATCATCGACCCGATGCTCGCCACCGGCAGCTCCATGGTCGCGACCATCGATCTGCTGAAGAAAGCCGGTTGCAAGGACATCCGCGCAATGGTGCTGGTGGCCGCGCCGGAAGGCATTGCCGCTGTGGAACAGGCTCACCCGGACGTGACCATCTACACCGCTTCCATCGATGAGCGTCTGAACGAACACGGTTACATCATCCCAGGGCTTGGCGATGCCGGTGACAAGATCTTCGGTACCAAGCAGAAGGACGCGTGAGCATGCAGCAAGAGTTCAACGATCCGCTCTGGCGCACGGTGCTGTCCGGCGCCCAGATGCTGTTCGTGGCTTTCGGCGCCCTGGTGCTGATGCCGCTGATCACCGGGCTTGACCCGAACGTGGCACTGTTTACTGCGGGTCTGGGGACGATTCTGTTCCAGATCGTCACCGGGCGTCAGGTGCCGGTGTTCCTCGCGTCGAGCTTTGCCTTCATCACCCCGATCATTCTCGCCAAGGGCCAGTTCGGCCTCGCCGCGACCATGGGCGGCGTGATGGCAGCCGGTTTCGTCTACACCTTCCTCGGCCTGGCCGTGAAAATCAAAGGCACCGGTTTCATTGACCGGCTGCTGCCGCCAGTGGTGATTGGTCCGGTGATCATCTCCATCGGTCTGGCCATGGCGCCGATTGCCGCGAACATGGCGATGGGCAAGGCGGGTGACGGTTCCGAGCTGATCCACTACCAGACCGCGATGATGATCTCGATGCCGGCCCTGCTGACCACGTTGATCGTGGCGGTGTTCGGTAAAGGCATCTTCCGTCTGGTGCCGATCATTTCCGGGGTGCTGGTCGGTTTTGCCATGTCGTTCTATTTCGGCGTGGTCGATACCGCGAAGATTGCGGCGGCGCCATGGTTCGCCCTGCCGCACTTCACCGCACCCGAGTTCAACTGGCAGGCGATCCTGTTCATCGTTCCCGTGGCGCTGGCTCCGGCCATTGAGCACATCGGTGGCGTGATCGCAGTCGGCAGCGTGACCGGTCGTGACTACCTGAAAAAGCCTGGCCTGCATCGCACCCTGCTCGGTGACGGCATCGCCACCACGGCGGCCGGTCTGTTTGGCGGCCCGCCGAACACCACCTACGCCGAAGTGACCGGCGCGGTGATGCTGACCAAGAACTACAACCCGAAAATCATGACCTGGGCGGCGATCTTCGCCATCACCCTGGCGTTCATCGGCAAGTTCGGCGCGCTGCTGCAAAGCATTCCGGTGCCGGTGATGGGCGGGATTCTGTGCCTGCTGTTCGGCTCGATCGCGGCGGTGGGGATGAACACCCTGATCCGTCACAAGATCGACCTCGGTGAGGCACGCAATCTGGTGATCGTTTCGGTGACCCTGGTGTTCGGTATCGGCGGTGTGCTGGTCGGCACCGGCACTGGCCCGGACGACTTCGGCCTCAAAGGCATCGCGCTGTGCGCGGTGGTGGCGATTGCGCTGAACCTGATTCTGCCGGGCAATGATGGCTGGAAGAACAAGAAGGCGGATGAGCCGCTGATCTAAGGCTTTAGATCTTTATTGTCTGACAGATAGCTTTCGCGAGCAGGCTCGCTCCCACATTGATCTTCGGTGCGCTGAAGATCCCCTGTGGGAACGAGCCTGCTCGCGATGCTTTCAGAGGGCCAACGGCGCTCTCTCGCACAGGGTCGCCAACGCCTTCGCCCATTGCGGGTCGTCATTCAGGCACGGCACCAGCACCAGCTCCTCGCCCCCCGCTTCGCGGAACTGTTCCTTGCCGCGATCACCGATCTCTTCCAGCGTCTCGATGCAATCGGCGACAAACGCCGGGCACATCACCAGAATCTTCTTCACCCCGCTTTGCGCCAGCTCGTCCAGCCGCGCTTCGGTGTAGGGTTCGATCCACTTCGCCCGCCCCAGACGCGACTGAAACGACACCGACCATTTGCCATCGGCAATGCCCGCGCGCTTGGCGAACTCGGCGGCGGTGCGCATGCACTGGGCGCGGTAACAGGTGGCCAGCACGGCCGGCGAAGCGTTCTTGCAGCAATCCGCGTTTTTCAAGCAGTGATTGCCAGTCGGATCGAGCTTGGTCAGATGCCGCTCCGGCAAACCATGGAAGCTCAGCAGCAAATGATCGTAGTCCTGCTGCAAATGCGGGGTGGCGCTGGCGACCAGCGCGTCGATGTACTCAGGCTGATCGTAAAACGGTTGCAACACTGAAAGCTGCACATCGAGTTTGTTCTCGCGAATCACCCGCTTGGCTTCTTCGATCACCGTGGTCGTGGTGCTGTCGGCAAACTGTGGATAAAGCGGTGCCAGCGTGATGCGCTTGTGCCCCGCAGCCACCAGTTGCAGCAATTTGGTTTCAATCGACGGCTCGCCATAACGCATGGCCAGTTCCACCGGGCCGTGGGTCCACTGGGTGGTCATCTGCTGCTGCAGACGACGGCTGAGCACCACCAGCGGCGAGCCCTCCTCCCACCAGATCGAAGCGTAGGCATGGGCCGATTGCTCAGGGCGCTTGATCAGGATCAGCGACACCAGCAGCCGCCGCACCGGCCACGGCAGGTCGATCACATACGGGTCCATCAGAAATTGATTGAGGTAGCTGCGTACATCGGCCACCGAGGTGGAGGCCGGGGAACCCAGGTTGACCAGAAGCAAGGCGTGATCGGTCATGCATCGTCCTATTTCAAAGGCGGCCGGAGAGATCATCCAAAGCCGCGCGCAAATCCGTGAACTGGAAAGTGAAACCCGCTTCCAGCAAGCGTGCCGGCACGGCCCGTTGGCCACCCAGCAACAGCAATGACATTTCGCCAAGCCCGACCTTCAGCGCCAGGGCCGGCATCGGCATGAACGCCGGGCGGTGCAGTACGCTGCCCAGCGTCTTGGCAAACTCGCGATTGCGCACCGGTTTCGGTGCGCAGGCATTATAAGGACCGCTCGCCTGATCGCGGTGCAGAAGAAAATCAATCAGGGCGATTTGATCATCGATGTGAATCCACGGCATCCACTGCCGACCATTGCCCAGCGGCCCACCCAACCCGAGTTTGAACGGCAGCAACAGCCGCGACAAAAAGCCGCCCTCGGCCGACAGCACCAGCCCGGTTCGCACCAGCACCACGCGGATGCCCTGACCTTCGGCACGCTGGGCGGTTTCCTCCCAGGCAATGCACAACTGACTGGCAAAATCGTCGATCACTGGCGGCGACTCTTCGGTCAGCTCGCGTTCGCCGCCGTCGCCGTACCAGCCAACAGCCGAACCGGAGATCAACAACGCCGGTTTCTGCTGCCGTGTTTCCAGCCAGGCCAGCAGGGTTTCGGTGAGCGTGATGCGGCTGCTCCACAGCAACGCCTTGCGCCGATGGGTCCATGGCCGATCCGCGATCGGTGCACCGGCCAGGTTGACCACCGCGTCCAGCGGCTCGTTGCCGAAGTCTTCCAGACGCGCAATCGCGCGCACCTGCGCGCCACAGATTTTCGCGACCTTTTCCGGGCGTCGACTCCACACCGTCAATTGATGGCCCTGCCCCGACCAGTGTCGGCAGAGCTGACGGCCTATCAAACCAGTACCGCCGGTCAGCAATATGCGCATGACTTCTTCCTCGCGTGGCGTTTTACCCGGATCACTAGTCTATTTTTATAAGCAGGGATCTTTTCTATCGGGCAGGCTCTATTGTTTAACCATAGGCCAAGCTGTCAGAACGAGAACGCTAGAAGTTATACCAAAAAACAAAATTGTACAGGTTTCATTGACGGCGTAGTCTGTACAGAAAGGTAAACGAGGCCCCTATGACTGTACCTATCGCAATCATCGGCACCGGCATCGCCGGACTCTCCGCCGCGCAGGCGCTGACAGAGGCCGGACACACCGTCCAGCTCTTCGACAAAAGCCGCGGCAGTGGCGGACGCATGTCGAGCAAACGCAGCGACGCCGGTTCGCTGGACATGGGCGCGCAATACTTCACCGCCCGCGACCGGCGTTTCGTCACCGAGGTGCAACGCTGGCAAAGCCTGGGCTGGGTCGCCGAGTGGACGCCGCAGCTCTACACCTTTCAGGGCGGGCAACTGAACCTGTCGCCGGACGAACAGACGCGCTGGGTCGGCACGCCACGCATGAGCGCGATCACCCGGGGTTTGCTCGACGGTCTGGAAGTGCACTTCGCCTGCCGTATCACCGAGGTGTTTCGCGGTGAAGAACACTGGCACCTGCAGGACGCCGAAGGCTTCACCCACGGTCCCTTCAGTCACGTGGTGATTGCGACGCCAGCGCCGCAAGCCACGGCGTTGCTGGCTGCCGCACCAAAACTCGCTGGCGCCGCCGCCGGGGTGAAAATGGACCCGACCTGGGCCGTCGCCCTCGCCTTCGATACGCCACTGGATACACCGATCGAAGGCTGCTTCGTGCAGGACAGCCCCATCGACTGGCTGGCACGCAACCGCAGTAAACCGGGGCGCGATACCACCTGCGACACCTGGGTGCTGCACGCCAGCAGCGCCTGGAGTCGGCAACACATCGACCTGTCCAAGGAAGCGGTCATCGAGCAACTGCACGGCGCATTCGCCGAACTGCTGCACAGCGCGATGCCCGCTCCGACTTTCAGCCTCGCCCACCGCTGGCTCTACGCACGCCCTGCGACCGGCCACGAATGGGGCACGCTGGCCGACGCCGATCTGGGCTTGTACGCCTGCGGCGACTGGTGCCTGTCGGGGCGTGTCGAAGGGGCCTGGCTCAGTGGCCAGGAAGCTGCACGCCGTTTGCACGAACACCTGCAATGAATCGCATCAATCCGCAAAAATTGCTGCTGTCGAAGTGGACAGCAGCCCACCCGCAAAACCGCGAAAAACATTTTCTGGTCACCGAACTGTTCCGGGATGAGGAAGGCACGGTGCTGGAGATCGAGTTGCAGGCGGTGCTGACCAAGCGCGCCGAACGCCTCGATTGGCAGACGTTGAAGAACAATGATCACTGGTTACTGGGCTGGCAATAAAGATCCTGTAGGAGTGAGCCTGCTCGCGATGGCGTCGCATCATTCAACATCAATGCTGCCTCCCACAGTCGATCGTGGTAAACCTGGAAAAACTTATACAAATGAGTTGACTTGTACACGCATGAATCTATGCTGAGGAAAAGTTGTACAGAGATAAATATCTGTACAGGAATAGATTCGAGGTGTGCATGTCCGATCTTTCTGCTTCCCGGCCAAAAATCGCCATCAGCGCCTGCCTGATGGGCGCCGAAGTGCGCTACAACGGCGGGCACAAGGAATCGCGGTTGTGCAGCCGCACCCTTGCCGAGTATTTCGAATTCCTGCCGGTATGTCCGGAAGTCGCGATTGGCCTGGGCATCCCGCGCGAACCGATCCGCCTGGTTGGCGATCCCGATGCTCCTGAAGCTATCGGTACGGTCAATCCGCAAATCAATGTCACCGAACCACTGGCAGCCTACGGGCAGAAAATGGCCGGCGAGCTCAATGACATCTGCGGCTATATCTTCATGCAGCAGTCGCCTTCGTGCGGTCTGGAACGGGTCAAGGTCTATCACGCCAACGGCGCGCCGGTGAACGGCGGCGGCCGTGGCATCTACGCTCAGGCGTTCTGTGCGCAGCACCCTGACCTGCCGGTGGAAGAAGCCGGACGCCTGAACGATCCGGTGTTGCGGGAAAACTTCATCACCCGCGTGCTCGCCTACAGCGCCTGGCAGCAGGTGCTCGAACAAGGCTTGAGCCGCCGCGCACTGACCGAATTCCACTCACGCTACAAATACCTGCTGATGGCACACAACCCTGAGCAATACAAAGCCTTGGGCAAACTGCTGGGCAACATGGCCAAGACCGATCCGGTTGAACTCGGCCCGCGCTATTTCAGCGAGTTGATGAGCGCGTTGAAGAAATGCGCTACCCGCCGCACCCACAGCAACGTGCTGCAACACATCAGCGGCTACCTGAAACAGGCGATCAGCCCGGAAGACAAACAGGAAATGCAGCATGTCATCGGCCAGTACCGCCACGGCATCGTGCCGCTGGTGGTGCCGTTGACTCTGCTCAAACACCACTTTCGCCAACACCCGGATCCGTACATTGCGCGGCAGGTTTACTTGCAGCCGCATCCGGAAAACCTCAGCCTGCGAAACGCCATTTGATGAACGATAAACTCGACACCAGCGCCCAGGAAGACCTCGGCGCCGACTTCAAGAAAGCCCTCGACGAGGGCTGGCTGCCGATCCGCGAAGTGGCGCGGCAGACCGGGGTCAACGCCATCACCCTGCGCGCCTGGGAGCGCCGTTACGGGTTGATCGTGCCGCAGCGCACGCCCAAGGGCCATCGCCTGTATTCCAGCGAACATGTGCAACGAATCCTGACCATCCTGACCTGGCTTAATCGAGGCGTGGCTGTCAGTCAGGTCAAACCGTTGCTCGATGCTCCGCAAGCCTTTACCGAGACGGTGGAAAACGACTGGCAACGGCAGCGCCAGTCCTTGCTCGGCGCCGTCATCCAGCTCAATGAGCGCAACCTCGACGATAGCATCAACCAGGCCATGGCCCTGTACCCGCCACGCACCCTGTGCGAGCAATTACTCCTGCCGCTGCTGGCCGAACTCGAGCAGCGCTGGCAAGGCCAGTTCGGCGCACAGATGGAACGGGTGTTCTTTTATTCCTGGTTACGCAGCAAATTCGGCGCGCGCATCTACCATAACAATCGGCAATTACACGCTGCGCCGTTGCTGCTGATCAATCACTCGGACCTGGCACTGGAACCTCACCTGTGGCTATGCGCGTGGCTGATCAGCAGCGCCGACTGCCCGGTGCAAGTGTTCGACTGGCCGCTACCGGCCGGAGAACTGGCGCTGGCGGTCGATCATCTGCAAGCGCGGGGAGTGCTGCTGTATTCCAGCAAGGCGATGAATCTGGCGCAGCTGCCAAAACTGCTGAATGGCATCGGCACTGCAAAAATGCTCGTCGGACCAACGGTATGCATCCACCAGACCGAGTTGTCCGTAAGAACCCCTGAGATCGCTGATCTGATCCTGGCCGAAGACCCGCTCTCGGCACATCAGGAACTGGTTCAGCGTGGGCTGATTTGATGGAAACCGCGATGCAATTGATCTGGCTGCGCAGCGACCTGCGCCTACATGACAACACCGCCCTCGCGGCCGCCGCAGCGCGCGGCCCGACGGTTGCCGTGTATCTGTTGAGCCCGCAGCAATGGCTGGAACATGACGACGCCGCGTGCAAGGTCGACTTCTGGCTGCGCAACCTGCGTGAGCTGAGCAGTCGCCTCGGCGAGCTGAACATCCCGTTGCTGCTGCGCACCGCCAATCATTGGGATCAGGCCCCGGCGGTGCTGCTCGAACTTTGTGTGCAATTGAATATTCAAGCTGTGCACGTCAACGAAGAATATGGCATCCACGAAAGCCAGCGCGACGCCGCGGTGGCGGTGGCCCTGAAGACCAAAGGCATCGCTTTCCACAGCTACCTTGACCAACTGCTGTTCAAGCCCGGCACGGTACTGACCAAAACCGAAACCTACTTTCAGGTGTTCAGCCAGTTCCGCAAGGTCTGCTATGAACGCCTGCACCGCTCGATGCCGGCGCTGGTCAAGACGCCCGGCAAACAGGCAAAGCTGAACATTGACAGCGATCCGGTGCCGGCATCCGTCGCCGGTTTTGCAACGCCGAGCGAGTCTTTGCGCACACTGTGGCCGGCCGGCGAACAGGAAGCCCGGCGCCGTCTCGACACCTTCGCCGACGCGCAGATCGACTACTACCAGAGCGAACGCGACTTCCCGGCCAAACCCGGCACCAGTCAACTTTCCGCGTACCTCGCCGCCGGGGTGATTTCGCCGCGCCAATGCCTGCATGCGGCCTTGCAAAGCAATCAGGGCGAGTTCGACAGCGGCAAGGTCGGCGCGGTGACCTGGATCAACGAGCTGCTGTGGCGCGAGTTCTACAAACACATTCTGGTCGGCTACCCACGGGTTTCGCGCCACCGCGCATTTCGCCCGGAAACCGAAGCCCTGGCCTGGCGTGATGCGCCGGACGATCTGGCGGCCTGGCAAGAGGCGCGCACCGGTTTGCCGATCATCGATGCGGCCATGCGCCAACTGCTGGAAACCGGCTGGATGCATAACCGCTTGCGGATGATTGTGGCGATGTTCCTGACCAAGAATCTGCTGATCGACTGGCGTGAAGGCGAGCGCTTTTTCATGCGCCACCTGATCGACGGCGATCTGGCGGCGAACAACGGTGGCTGGCAATGGAGTTCTTCGACCGGCACCGATTCGGCGCCGTACTTCCGCATCTTCAATCCGCTGAGCCAATCGGAAAAATTCGACAGCGAAGGCCTGTTCATCAAGCACTGGCTGCCTGAACTGGCCGGCCTGAACAAGAAGGAAGTACACAACCCGGCCAGCGCCGGCGGACTGTTCGGCGTGGCGGATTATCCGGCGCCGATCGTCAATCTCGGGGCTTCGCGCGAACGCGCGCTGGCGGCGTTCAAGAACCTGCCGTCGCGCTCGTCTATGGAGGAAGTTCATGAGTGAATTCCTGCGCCGCTTCGCCCGCCAGTTCGCCGAGTTGAACAAAGACAACTTGCAACGTCTGGGCGAGCTGTACAGCGATGACATTCACTTCACCGACCCGCTGCATGAAGTGCAGGGGCTGGTGCAACTGCGACATTACTTCAGCGAGCTGTACGCCAACGTCAGCGAACTGCGCTTCGATTTCCACGGCTTCGACCAGATCGCAGACGGTGAAGGTTACCTGCGCTGGGTCATGAGTTACCGCCACCCGCGTCTGGCCGGTGGTCAATTGATTCGCGTCGCCGGGTGTTCGCACCTGCTGTGGCGCGACAAGGTTTATCGCCACCGGGATTATTTCGATGCCGGGGCCATGCTGTATGAACATTTACCCGTATTGGGCCGGGTGATCGCCTGGTTGAAAAGGAGAATGGGATGAGTCGTACACCTCCACGGCGTTATTGGCTGACCGGTGCCAGCAGTGGCATCGGCGCAGCGCTGGCTGAAGAGATTCTGAAAAGCGGCGCGCATCTGGCTGTAAGCTCGCGTCAGGTGGCACCGCTCAAAGTGCTGTCGCAACGCTACCCGGGGCAAGTGCTGGTGGTGGCCGGCGACCTGACCAACAGTCAGACCGTGCGCGAAATCGGCCAGCAGATCGAACGGGCCTGGGGCTCGCTCGACAGCGTGATTCTCAATGCCGGCACCTGCGAGTACGTCGATGCGCGACAGTTCGATGCCTCGATCATCGAACATGTGGTGCGCACCAACCTGCTCGCCAGCAGTTACTGCATCGAAGCGGCCCTGCCGTTGCTGCGCAAAGGCACCGCGCCGCATCTGATCGGCATGGCCAGCTCAGTCACCTACCTGCCGCTGCCTCGGGCCGAAGCCTATGGCGCGTCGAAGGCCGGGCTGCGCTATCTGTTCGAATCGCTGCGGATCGATCTGGCCGTCGAGGGCATCGATGTCACCATCATCAGCCCGGGTTTTGTCGAAACCCCGCTGACCGCCAAGAATGACTTCCCGATGCCGTTGAGCTGGCCTGTGGATAAAGCGGCGCGGCATATTTTCGCCAAACTCAAGGATCGTCCGCTGGAGATCGCCTTTCCGGCACTGTTCATGGCGGCGCTGTGGCCATTGTCGAAGCTGCCGGCGCGCCTGCAACTGGCAATCGGCAAGCGCATGGTGCGCAGCAACCCACCGCTGCGAGACCCGATATGAAGATCGCCATTGTCGGCAGCGGAATCGCCGGCCTGACCTGCGCCCACCTGCTCAATCGCCGACACGACATCACGGTGTTCGAGGCCAGCGACTGGGTCGGCGGTCACACGCACACCGTGCAAGTGACCGTCGATGGCCGCGAATATGCGGTGGACACTGGGTTCATCGTGTTCAACGACTGGACCTATCCGAACTTCATTCGATTGCTCGGCCAGCTCGGCGTGTCGTTCAAACCGACGCAAATGAGCTTCTCGGTCACCGACCCGGACTCCGGCCTGGAATACAACGGCAACAACCTCAACAGCCTCTTCGCCCAGCGCAGCAACCTGCTGTCCCCGGGGTTCTGGGGCATGTTGCGCGACATTCTGCGCTTCAATAAAGAAGCCCAGCGCGACCTCGCCGAACAGCGCATTGCCGCCGATACCACGCTCGACGATTACCTCAAGGCTGGCGGTTATGGCGAACGTTTCATCCTGCATTACATCGTGCCGATGGGCTCGGCGATCTGGTCGATGCCGATGGCCGAGATGCTCAATTTCCCGCTGCAATTCTTTGTGCGCTTCTTCAAGAATCATGGCCTGCTGTCAGTCAGTGATCGCCCGCAATGGCAGGTGATCGAGGGCGGCTCCAGTGCCTATGTCGCGCCACTGACCGCAGCGTTCCAGGACAAGATCCGCCTCAGTTGCCCGGTGACGCGCATCGATCGCGATGAACACGGCGTGGTTATCCACAGCCCGGCCGGCATCGAGCGTTTCGACAAAGTCGTGCTTGCCTGCCACAGCGACCAGGCCCTGCAATTGCTTGGCACGCCAAGCCAGGCGGAACGCTCGATCCTCGGCGCCCTGCCCTATGCCGATAACGAAGTTGTGCTGCATACCGATACCCGTCTGCTGCCGACCCGCAAACTGGCGTGGGCCAGCTGGAACTATCGCTTGAGCGGCGCCGGCCATACCCACGCGGCCGTCACTTACGACATGAACATCCTGCAGGGCATTCAGAGCGACACCACGTTCTGCGTCAGCCTCAATCAGAGCGCCGGGATCAGCCCGTTCAAGGTGCTCGCCAAATACACCTACGCCCACCCGCAATTCAGCCTCGCGGCTGTGGCGGCGCAAAACCGCTGGGCCGAACTCGACGGTCAGCAGCACACCCATTATTGCGGCGCCTACTGGGCCAACGGCTTTCATGAGGACGGCGTGGTCAGCGCGTTGCGCGTGGCCGCCGCGTTCGGGGAAAGCTTATGAACAGCGCCCTGTACAGCGGCTGGATTGGCCATCGGCGCTTTTCGCCCAGACGCCACGAATTCCGTTACCGGATCGGTCTGTTGTACCTCGACCTGGCGGAACAGGACGCCGTGTTCGGCCTGTCACCGTTTGCCAGTCGCAGCCGCTTTGCACCGTTTTCGTTTCGCGAAACCGACTACCTGAAAACCTTCACCGGCAGCGGCATGCGCCTGATCGATGCGGTGCGCCAGCAAGTCGGCGTCGCCATCGGCCATCAACCGCAGGGTTCGATCTGCCTGCTGACCCAACCGCGCAGTTGGGGTCTGGCGTTCAATCCGGTGAGTTTCTTTTATTGCCACGAGGCCGACGGACAACTGGCGGCGATTCTCTGCGAAGTCACCAACACGCCGTGGCGCGAACGTTATCACTACGTGCTGCCGGCCCGGACGCCGACCGACTTACGAGACTTTCACCAACACTTCGCCGTGGCCAAGGCCTTTCATGTCTCGCCGTTTTTGCCGCGTGACCTCGAGTACCGCATGAGCTTCAGCCCGGCTGCGCAAAAGCTCGGTGTGCACATGGCCGACTGGCAGGGTGAGCACAAGCTGTTCGACGCCACGCTCAATCTGCAGCGCGAACCCCTCGACCGCCACAGCCTGCACCGCTACTTGCGACGTTTTCCGTGGATGACCGCGAAAACCTGCCTGGCGATTTATTGGCAAGCCGTGCGCCTGTTGCTCAAGCGTGCCCCGATTTTTGCTCATCAGGCTGCCGACGGCAGCTTTCAGATCGCCACTGTGCCTCCCAAGGAGCACCGCCATGAAATCCTCTAGCCTGTCGGTCAGTCGCTTCAGCACCAACGGTTTGACCGGTTCGCTGCTGCGTCGCGGCGTTTTGCGGCAACTCAGTCAGCTCAAACACGGGCAATTGCTGGTAGTCGAGGATGGCGAACGCCTGATGTTCGGCACGCCGGGCAGCCACCTGCTCGGCGAAATCCATGTGCAGGATGCAGCGGTGTGGGGCATGGTCGCCGGCAACGGATCGATTGGTGCCGGCGAAGCGTTTATCCACGGTTACTGGAGTTCACCGGACCTGACGGCGGTCGTGCGCGTGTTCGTCAGCAACCTCGACGTGCTCGACGCCATGGAGCGCGGTCTGGCCCGCCTCAGCCGGCCGCTGGTGCAAGGCCTGCACTGGCTCAACCGCAACACGCGCAAGGGTTCGCAGAAAAACATCGCGGCGCACTATGACCTCGGCAACGATCTGTTCGAACAGTTTCTCGACCCGACCATGATGTATTCGGCGGCGCAGTTCCTCAGTCCCGACGACAGCCTGGAACAGGCTCAGTTGAACAAGCTGGAACGGATCTGCCAGAAGCTCGCGCTCAAACCCGAGGATCATCTGCTGGAGATCGGCACCGGTTGGGGCAGCATGGCGCTCTACGCCGCGCAGCACTACGGCTGCCGTGTCACCACCACGACGCTGTCGAAAGAGCAGTACGCGTTTACCGCCAGGCGCATTGAAGCACTGGGGTTGCAGGATCGGGTGACGCTGCTGCTCACGGACTACCGCGACCTCACCGGCGAATACGACAAACTGGTGTCGATCGAGATGATCGAAGCGGTCGGTCACCGCTTCCTGCCCACCTATTTCAAGCAATGCGCGCACCTGCTCAAGAGCAACGGCCTGATGCTGTTGCAGGCGATCACCATCCGCGAGCAGCGCTACGAGCAGGCCAAGCGCGGCGTCGACTTCATCCAGCGCTACATCTTCCCCGGCGGCGCCCTGCCCTGCGTGCAGAAGATGCTCGAAGTGGTCAGCCGCGAGACCGATATGAACCTGCTGCACATGGAAGATTTCGGCCTGCACTACGCCCGCACCCTGCGCCTGTGGCACGAAAACTTTCGCCGCGCCCATGGCCGTTTGAGCGAGTTGGGTTACGACGATTACTTCCTGCGACTGTGGGAGTTTTACCTGTGCTACTGCGAGGGAGGGTTTCTGGAGCGCACCATCGGCACCGCGCAACTGCTGCTGGCCAAACCGGCCGCGATGCCGGCGCCGTTGCTCGGACGCTTCGATGCTTGAGCGGCTGACCAATGCCGTGCTGTTCCAGGTCGGCTGGCTGGCCTGTGTCATCGGCGGCGACAGTCTGTGGCTGCTGCTGGCGCTGGCGGTGTTGGTGATTCATCTGGGCTGGATCAGCAGTTGGGCGGCGGAAGGCCGTTTGATCCTCAGCGTGGTGCTTGTCGGTACAGCCGTAGACAGTCTGTTGCGCGCTGCCGGCGTGTTCGAATTCCAGGACCTGTCGCCACTGATTCCGCTGTGGCTGATGCTGCTCTGGGCCTTGCTCGCCACCACGTTGCGGCACTGCCTGCAATGGAGCGCCCGCCCGTGGTGGCTGGCCAGCGGACTCGGTGCAGTGGGCGGCGCCGTGTCCTATTACGGCGGCGGACAGCTGGCCGGCGTGCAATTTCCTTACGGTGAAGTGCCGACCCTGATCGGCATCGGCCTGCTGTGGGCGCTGCTGTTTCCGCTGCTGCATGCCATGGCACGGCGCCTGAGCCACTGAGCGTCTGTCAGGCCTTTCACACAGCAACCGGTGGCTGCCTTACACTGCGCAGCATGAAAACCATTCCCCACCAGCAAATCACCGAGCCAGCGGTCACCTGTTCGACCTGCGCAGCGTGCTGTTGCCAGCTCGAAGTGATGCTAATCACCGACACCGGCGTGCCCGAACGCTTTATCGATACTGATGAGTGGGGTGGTGAAGTGATGCTGCGTCTGGACGACGGCTGGTGCGCGGCGCTGGATCGCGACAGCATGATGTGCACGATCTATGAGAAACGTCCGCTGATCTGTCGCGAATTCGAGATGGGCGCACCGGAGTGCATTGAAGAACGCAAAGGCATTGCCACTGCTTACCGCTGATTCCGAAAAACACCACTGAAACAAATGTAGGAGTGAGCCTGCTCGCGATTGCGGAGTACCAGTCAAACAAATGTTGGCTGACACTCCGCAATCGCGAGCAGGCTCACTCCTACAGAGGTTATTTATAGCGCTTACAGCGGCATCGTGTAATGCAGCGCGTAGCTTTCTACACCGTCGTTGCTGCTGGCCAGGCCGGCGTTGGAATAGTGCGTCGCCCGAATCCCCACTTCATGCCCGCCATTGAAGCGCAGACCAAAACCAATACGGTCTTCGAACTGGAAAGAGCCGCCGATGTTGTTGCTTTCATACTTGGTGTTGGAGAACGCTGCGACACCAATACCCGCCTCAACGTACGGTTTGACCGACTGACCGGCAAACTCGTAAACGAATACCGGGGAGAACGACAGGCTGTTGTTGCTGGAAGTCTTGTCACCTTCCCAGTAAGTGTAAGCGCCGCTCCAGTAACCGGTCAGGCGACCGACATCACTTTGCAGCCAGCTCTTGTCCCAATCGAAATTCATGCCCAGGCGATAAGTCATGGTCGAATCGCTGGTCGCACCCACTGCAAATTCAACACCTGCAGCTTGCGCGGTAATACTTTGCCCCATCAGTGCGGCCGCAATCGCGGCCAAGCAGAATAGTCGCTTCACTTTGAAACTTCCTTTTCCGGAACGATCGTTTGGTTTTCTAGATAACTCATCGCTATAGAAGCTAGCGCTTGATTAGAAGTTCAGCTGTTTTTTTAGTTATTTCACATTTTTTTTACAAGCTGAATTTTTCGACGTCGCCGGCAACCTGACCCAACAGGGGCAGGGTCTTGCGGAAGAACGCGGGGGCGGCACTGGTCCAGAATCTGACCGGGCGGTTCGGCCCCTTGGCGAGCAGATCACGTTCGGCCAGCAACCGTTGCAGTTGCCGCGCTACGGCTGCGCCAGTGTCAATCAGGCTGATGCTGTCGGGAATCATCGTCTTGAGCATCGGCTTGAGAAACGGATAGTGAGTGCAACCGAGAATGATCGTGTCGCAACCGTTGGCCAGCAGCGGGTCGACGTAATGCTGCAGCAACGTGCGCAACTCGGCGCTGTGCAGATCACCGCTTTCAATCAGTTCCACCAGGCCGGGGCACGGCTGGGTGATGACGCGAACGTCAGCAGCGAAGCGGTCGAGCAACGCGGCGAACTTGGCACTCTGCAACGTGCCGGTGGTGGCGAGTACGCCCACCACACCGCTGCGGGTGGCGGCAGCAGCGGGTTTGACCGCTGGCTCCATGCCAACGATCGGCCACTCGGGGAAATCACGGCGCAGATCGGCAACAGCGGCCACCGTCGCCGTGTTGCAGGCGATCACCAGGGCCTTGGCGCCCTGCTCACGGAAAAAACCGCCCATCACATTGCAGCGCTGGCGGATGAACTCCGGGGTTTTCTCGCCGTAGGGAATATGCCCGCAATCGGCGAAATACAGCAGTGATTCATGGGGCAGCAAACGCTGGATTTCAGCCAGTACCGACAAGCCGCCGACACCGGAATCGAACACCGCGATCGGCGCCTCACGCATGCTGCGAACCACAGACGCTGCAACCCGGATCACGCTTGACCCGCAATTCACGGAAGCGCGAACCCAAGGCATCGATCAACAGCAAACGACCCACCAACGGTTCGCCAAAGCCCACCAGCACTTTCAACGCTTCAAGCGCCTGCAGACTGCCGACCAGCCCCACCAGCGGCCCGACCACACCGGCTTCGCTGCAGGTCAGTTCGGCTTCGCTGCCATGCCCGTACAGGCAGTGGTAGCACGGACTTTCCGGGCGGCGCGGGTCGAATACCGACAACTGCCCTTCCAGACGAATCGCCGCGCCGCTGACCAGCGGTTTGCGCGCTGCCACACACGCGGCGTTGACCGCCTCGCGGGTGGAGAAGTTATCGGAGCAGTCGAGCACCAGATCCACCGCCGACACGGCGGCGGCCAGGGAATCCTCGTCCAGCGCCTGACGATGAGGCACCAGCTTAATCTCGGGATTGATCGCGCTCAGGCGCTTGAGCGCCGAGTCGACCTTGCTCATGCCGACGCTGTCGGTGTCATGAATGATCTGGCGCTGCAGGTTGGTCAGGTCGACCGTGTCGAAATCCGCCAGATGCAACTCACCGACACCGGCCGCCGCCAGATACAGCGCGACCGGGGCGCCGAGACCGCCAAGGCCGACAATCAGCACACGGCTGTCTTTCAGCTTCAGTTGCCCATCGATATCGATGTGTTGCAGCAGAATCTGCCGGCTGTAGCGCAGCAATTCCTGATCATTCAGCACGGCAGGCGCCCCAGGCTGATCCGTTGATGGCCGCCCAGATCGGTGCGGCTGTGGACTTGTTCAAAACCGCGAGTGAGCAACAGATCACGCACAGCTTCGGCTTGATCATAGCCGTGTTCGAGCATCAGCCAGCCGCCGGCTTCCAGATGATCCGGGGCCTGGGCGACGATCAGGCGCAGATCGTCGAGCCCGTCGATACCGGCGACCAGGGCACTGGCCGGTTCGAAGCGCACGTCGCCCTCGACCAGATGCGGATCGGCAGCCGCAATGTACGGCGGATTGCTGATGATCAGGTTGAAACGTTGGCCTTCGAGGGCGCTGAACCAGTGGCTGCTCAGCACCGTGGCGTTGCTCAGGTTCAAGCGCTGACGGTTGCGTTCGGCAAGGGCCACGGCTTCCAGCACGCGATCCACCGCCGTGACGTTCCACGCCGGACGCTCGCTGGCCAGGGCCAACGCAATCGCGCCGCTGCCGGTGCCCAGATCGAGGACTTTCGCCGGCGTTGCCGCCAGCAGTTCCAGTGCGGCCTCGACCAGCAACTCGGTGTCCGGGCGCGGGATCAGAGTGTGCGGCGCCACTTCCAGATCGAGCTTCCAGAACCCCTGCTGACCAAGGATGTAGGCCACCGGCTCGCCACTTCGACGCCGTTGCAGGTACTCGGTAAAAATCAGCACCGCTTCGCTGGGTACGATGCGCTCGGGCCAGGTGTGCAGGAAGCTTCGCGATTTGCCCAGTGCCGCTGCCAGGAGCAATTCGGCATCCAGGCGCGCGGTGGGCGAGTCCGGCAATTCGGCAGCGCGCAACAGACTGGCGATGATGGTCATTTATTCACCTATCGCTGCAAGTTGGTCGGCCTGGTATTCGGCCAGCAAAGGCTCGATCACCGCTTCAACGCCACCGGCGAGGATTTCATCAAGGGAGTACAGGGTCAGGTTGACGCGATGGTCAGTGACCCGGCCCTGGGCAAAGTTGTACGTGCGAATGCGCTCGGAACGGTCACCGGAACCGACCAGCAACTTACGCTCACTGGCAATCGCATTCGCCGCCGCTGCGGTTTGCTGATCGTTGAGTTTGGCCGACAGCCAGGCCATCGCCCGGGCACGGTTCTTGTGCTGGGAACGTTCTTCCTGACACTCGACGACGGTACCGGTCGGTATGTGCGTGATGCGGATCGCCGAGTCGGTGGTGTTGACGTGCTGACCACCGGCCCCGGAAGAACGATAAGTGTCGACACGCAGATCCGCCGGGTTGATCTCGATGGCTTCGCGCTCGTCCGGTTCGGGCAATACCGCCACGGTGCAGGCCGAGGTGTGGATACGGCCTTGGGATTCGGTGGCAGGTACACGCTGTACGCGGTGCGCGCCGGACTCGAATTTCAGCTTGCCGTAAACGTTGTCGCCTTCAATGCGAGCGATGACTTCTTTATAGCCACCGTGCTCGCCTTCGTTTTCCGAAAGAATCTCCACGCGCCAGCCACGTCGTTCGGCGTAACGCGAGTACATGCGAAACAGATCGCCGGAGAAGATCGCCGCCTCGTCGCCACCGGTACCGGCGCGAATTTCGAGAAAGACGTTACGCCCGTCATTGGGATCCTTGGGCAGCAACATGCGCTGCAGATCATCTTCCAGCCTGATCAGCAATTCCTTGGCTTCGCGGACTTCTTCCACAGCCATTTCACGCATGTCCGGGTCGCTGTCCTTGAGCAGCGCCTGGGCGCCTTCAAGATCACTTTGTACGCCGAGCAGCTTTTTGTAGCCTTGTACCACCGGCTCGAGTTCGGCGTATTCCTTGGAATAGGCGCGGAATTTGGCCTGATCGGCAATGACTTCGCCGTCGCCGAGCAGCGCGGTCAGTTCCTCGAAACGGTCCTGGAGGGTATCCAGCTTGTTGAGCAGTGACGCTTTCATTGCGGTTTTTTATCCGAAAAACTATCCGGTGAGCCCTCGAGGGCGAAGAGTTCCTGGGCCATGGCCAGCGCATCGAGGCGGCCTTCGGCAGAAAGCTTTTTCAATTGCACGCTGGGCGCATGCAGCAGTTTATTGGTCAGGCCGCGGGCCAGTTGCCCGAGCACATCTTCGGCGTTGCCGCCGTTGGCCAGCAGACGCAGGGCTTTTTGCAGCTCCTCGTCGCGCAGGCGTTCGCTTTGTTGCCGATAAGCCTTGAGCACATCGACCGCCGCCAGCTCACGCAGACGCACCATGAAATCGTCGGCGCCGACCGAGACCATCTCTTCCGCCGCCTGGGCTGCGCCCTGACGACTTTTGAGGTTCTCGGCAACCACTTCGTGCAGATCATCGACGCTGTACAGGTAAACGTCGTCGAGTTCGCCGACTTCCGGCTCGATGTCGCGGGGTACGGCGATGTCGACCATGAAGATCGGTTTGTGCTTGCGCTGCTTCAGCGCGCTTTCCACCGCGCCCTTGCCGAGGATCGGCAACTGGCTGGCGGTCGAACTGATCACGATATCGCTGCGCACCAGTTCCGCCGGAATGTCCGAGAGCAGCACCGCGTGCGCGCCGAACTGCTCGGCCAGCAGGCTGGCACGCTCCAGCGTACGGTTGGCGACCACGATGCGCTTGACCCCCAGCTCGTGCAAATGGCGGGCGACCAGCGTGATGGTCTCGCCGGCGCCGATCAACAGAGCCTGGCTGCGCTGCAAATCACTGAAAATCTGTTTGGCCAGGCTGACGGCGGCAAACGCCACGGACACCGGGTTTTCGCCGATGGCGGTGTCGGTACGCACTTGCTTGGCGGCATTGAACGTCGCTTGAAACAGCCGCCCCAGCAGCGGGCCGATGGTCCCGGCCTCGCGAGCCACGGCGTAGGCCGATTTCATCTGGCCGAGAATCTGCGGTTCGCCCAGCACCAGCGAGTCGAGCCCGGAGGCGACGCGCATCATGTGACGAACTGCCGCATCATCTTCATGCACATAAGCACTCGCGCGCAGCTCATCGAGGCTTAAATGGTGATAATCGGCCAGCCAGCGCAGAACCAGATCAGCCGAAACCTGATCCTGTTCTATATAAAGCTCACTGCGATTGCAGGTGGAGAGGATCGCAGCTTCGCGGCTGTCGGTGAGTCGGCAGAGCTGCTGCAAGGCCTCCACCAGCTGCTCAGGGGTAAAGGCCACGCGCTCGCGGACGTCTACTGAAGCAGTCTTGTGGTTAATACCGAGTGCAAGGAAGGCCATTCAAGGTCGCTGATGGTGACGTGAAGCCGGCAATTGTCCTACTTCGTCAGATTCAGAACAACTACCGCTGACTATTGTCCCAATTGTCGGCCACTATAAAGGCCACATTCGAGACTCGGTTATGTTTGGCCGAAGGCTTGTGTCATGATGATCCGACCGCAGGTTAGTCGTCCTCTTCCTATATGAATAGATCTTCCGCGTTGCTCCTTGCTTTTGTCTTCCTCAGCGGCTGCCAGGCCATGGCACCCGTTTCGCCGGACGGTACCCCGCCGGTCGAAGACACCGCGTCCCCGCCTGAAAAACCCAAGGTTTACAGCTCGTTCAGCGAGGAAACCGTTTTCAGCCTGCTGAGCGCCGAACTCGCCGGCCAGCGCAATCGGTTCGACATTGCCCTGGACAACTACGTAACCCAGGCGATCAATACTCAGGACCCGGGGGTTTCCGAGCGCGCGTTCCGCATCGCCGAATACCTCGGTGCCGACCAGCCTGCGCTGGACACCGCCCTGATCTGGGCAAAAAACGCTCCGGACGACCTCGAAGCGCAACGCGCCGCCGCCGTGCAACTGGCCCGCGCCGGGCGTTATGACGACTCCATGGTTTATATGGAGAAAGTCCTGCAGGGCAAGGGCGACACCCATTTCGACTTCCTCGCGCTGTCGGCCGCCGATACCGATCAGGAAACCCGCAACGGCCTGATGAAAAGTTTCGACCGTCTGCTACAGCGCCACCCGAAGAACAGCCAGCTGATTTTCGGCAAGGCCCTGCTGCTGCAACAGGACGGCGACAATAAAGCCGCCCTGACACTGCTCGAAGACAACCCGCCGGAAGAAGGCGAGATTGCGCCGATCCTGCTGCGCGCGCGTCTGCTGCAAACCATGAATCGTGGCGACGAAGCCCTGCCGCTGTTGCGGAAAAGCATCAAGAAATACCCGGACGACAAACGCCTGCGCCTGACTTATGCGCGCACGCTAGTTGAACAGGACCGGATGGATGACGCCAAGGTCGAGTTCTCCACCCTCGTTCAGCAATACCCGGAAGACGACGAACTGCGTTATTCGCTGGCACTGGTGTGCCTGGAAGCCAAGGCCTGGGACGAGGCCAAGGGTTACCTGGAAGACCTGATCGCCCGGGAAAGCCACGTTGACTCGGCGCACCTGAACCTCGGTCGCATCGCCGAAGAACGCAACGACCCGCAGGGCGCGCTGATCGAATACGCGCAGGTCGGCCCTGGCAATGACTATCTGCCGGCGCAACTGCGTCAGGCCGATATTCTGATGAACAACGGCAAGACCGCCGAAGCCCAGAGCAAACTCGCCGCCGAACGCGATGCCCAGCCGGATTACGCTATCCAGCTGTATCTGATCGAATCCGAAACCCTGTCGGCCAACAAACAGGACGACAAGGCCTGGAAAACGCTGGATAAAGCCTTGCAGCAATACCCGGACGATCTGAATCTGCTCTACACCCGGGCCATGCTCGCGGAAAAACGCAATGATCTGGCACAGATGGAAAAAGACCTGCGCCTGATCATCAAGCGCGACCCGGACAACGCCATGGCGCTCAATGCGCTGGGCTATACCCTGTCCGATCGCACCACCCGGTACGCTGAAGCCAAGGCCCTGATCGAACAGGCGCACCAGATCAATCCGGAAGACCCGGCGGTACTCGACAGCCTCGGCTGGGTGAATTTCCGCATGGGCAATCTGGACGACGCCGAGAAATATCTGCGTCAGGCGCTCGAGCGTTTCCCGGACCACGAAGTCGCCGCGCACCTGGGCGAAGTTCTGTGGGTCAAGGGCAATCAGCGCGAGGCCAAACAAGTCTGGGGCAAGTACCTCAAAGATCAGCCCGACAGCACCATCCTGCGCAGCACCATCAAGCGCCTGACCGGATCCGAGACTCTTTAACTCATGTTTTTGCGCCACGTTATTGTTTTCAGCTTCATCGCCCTGCTCGCCGGTTGCGCGGGTTTCGGCGCTCGCGAATCGGTCGAGGGCCACGGCAGTCCGGCTCAGTGGGCCGCGAACAAACAACAGCTGACCGGCCTTGACGGCTGGCAGATCGACGGCAAGATCGGCATTCGCGCGCCGAAAGACTCCGGCAGCGGCACGCTGTTCTGGCTGCAACGCCAGGACTACTACGACATTCGCCTGTCCGGCCCGCTGGGTCGTGGCGCGGCGCGTCTGACCGGGCGTCCGGGCAAGGTTTCGCTGGAAGTCGCCAATCAGGGCCGCTATGACTCCGAGTCACCGGAAGCGCTGCTCGAAGAGCAACTCGGCTGGAAGCTGCCGGTATCCAATCTGGCCTGGTGGGTCCGTGGCCTGCCGGCCCCCAGCAGCAAAAGCCGTCTGACCCTCGATAACGACAGTCGCCTGGCCAATCTGGAACAGGACGGCTGGAAGGTCGAGTACCTCAGCTACGCCGAGCAGAACGGTTACTGGCTGCCCGAGCGGATCAAACTGCACGGCACCGATCTGGACGTGACGCTGGTGATCAAGACCTGGCAACCGCGTAAATTGGGGCAATAAAGCATGACCGCTCCACGTCTGACGCTGCCGTCGCCGGCCAAGCTCAACCTGATGCTGCACATTCTCGGGCGCCGCGCAGATGGCTACCACGAACTGCAGACGCTGTTTCAGTTTGTCGATTACGGCGACGAAATCACCTTCGCCGTGCGCGATGACGGCGTGATTCATCTGCACACCGAATTCGCTGGCGTGCCCCACGACAGCAACCTGATCGTGCGTGCGGCGAAAATGCTTCAGCAACAGTCCGGCTGCACACTCGGCATCGACATCTGGATCGACAAGGTGCTGCCCATGGGCGGCGGCATCGGTGGCGGCAGCTCGAATGCGGCGACCACCCTGCTCGGCCTCAATCACTTGTGGCAACTGGGCTGGGATGAAGATCGCCTCGCCGCGCTGGGCCTGTCGCTCGGCGCCGACGTGCCGGTTTTCGTCCGTGGTCACGCGGCTTTTGCCGAGGGCGTGGGCGAGAAACTGACCCCGGTCGACCCCGAAGAACCGTGGTATCTGGTGCTTGTGCCGCAAGTCTCTGTAAGTACGGCAGAAATTTTTTCCGATCCTTTGTTGACACGTAACACGCCGCCCATTAAAGTGCGCCCCGTTCCCGAGGGAAACAGTCGAAATGACTGCTTGCCGGTGGTTGCAAGGCGTTATCCAGAAGTACGTAACGCATTGGATTTGTTAGGTAAATTTACCGAAGCAAAACTCACCGGAACTGGAAGTTGTGTGTTTGGGGGCTTCCCAAGCAAAGCTGAAGCTGATAAAGTCTCGGCCCTTCTGACAGAGACCCTTACAGGGTTTGTAGCGAAAGGAAGCAACGTTTCGATGTTGCATCGCAAGCTGCAAAGTCTGCTCTAAAAGGAATCAAGTGCCAGGCACTTGAAGCAACAGATACAGGGGCGTCGCCAAGCGGTAAGGCAGCAGGTTTTGATCCTGCCATGCGTTGGTTCGAATCCAGCCGCCCCTGCCATTTTCTATACTCATCCAGGTTACCCTCAGCCTCTAGGTACTGCGCGTGTCCAAGATGATGGTCTTTACGGGGAACGCTAACCCCGATCTGGCTCGGCGTGTTGTACGTCAGCTGCATATCCCTCTCGGTGACATCTCTGTCGGTAAGTTCTCCGACGGCGAAATTACTGCCGAGATCAATGAAAACGTTCGCGGTAAAGACGTTTTCATTATTCAGCCGACTTGCGCTCCGACCAACGATAACCTGATGGAACTGGTAGTGATGGCTGATGCCTTCCGCCGCTCCTCGGCTACTCGTATTACTGCTGTTATTCCTTATTTTGGTTATGCCCGTCAGGATCGCCGTCCGCGTTCCGCACGTGTGGCTATCAGCGCGAAAGTCGTTGCTGACATGCTCACCGTAGTCGGCATCGACCGTGTTCTCACGGTTGATCTGCATGCTGACCAGATTCAGGGCTTCTTCGATATTCCGGTAGATAACATCTACGGCTCCCCGGTTCTGGTGGATGACATTGAAGATCAGCGCTTCGAAAACCTGATGATCGTGTCCCCGGACATTGGTGGCGTCGTGCGTGCACGGGCTGTTGCCAAATCCCTGGGCGTGGATCTCGGGATCATCGACAAACGCCGTGAGAAAGCCAATCACTCTGAAGTGATGCATATCATCGGTGATGTCGAAGGGCGTACCTGCATTCTGGTCGATGACATGGTCGATACCGCCGGCACTCTGTGCCACGCGGCCAAGGCCCTGAAAGAGCATGGCGCAGCCAAGGTCTTTGCCTACTGCACACACCCTGTGCTGTCGGGTCGGGCCATCGAGAATATCGAAAATTCCGTGCTGGACGAGCTGGTGGTGACTAACACCATCCCGCTGTCCGCTGCAGCACAAGCCTGTGCACGTATCCGTCAACTGGATATCGCACCGGTTGTTGCCGAAGCGGTTCGCCGCATCAGCAATGAAGAATCGATCAGCGCGATGTTCCGTTAAGGGCCCTGCCCTTCTCGAAATGTCTCGTTGACGAAAAGCGCCCCGCCCCGGCATTCCTGTCGGGGCGGGGCTTTTTTGCCCATACCGTGTTTGGCGCTGGTCGCAAACGCCACTCGGTCATGGCTATTTTGGAGATACAAAATGAACGATTTTACTCTGAATGCTGAAGTGCGTTCCGACCTGGGGAAAGGTGCGAGCCGCCGCCTGCGTCGTCTCGCCGCTCTGGTTCCAGCTGTTGTTTACGGTGGCGACAAAGCCCCTGAATCCATCAGCATGCTGGCCAAAGAAGTTGCCAAACTGCTCGAAAACGAAGCGGCTTACAGCCACATCATCGAGCTGAACGTTGGTGGCAAGAAACAAAACGTCGTCATCAAAGCCCTGCAACGTCACCCGGCCAAAGGCCACGTGATGCACGCTGACTTCGTACGCGTTGTAGCTGGCCAGAAACTGACCGCTATCGTTCCTGTGCACTTCATCAACGAAGCTGCTCCAGTGAAGAAAGGCGGCGAAATCTCGCACGTTGTTGCCGAGATCGAAGTTTCCTGCCTGCCAAAAGACCTGCCTGAGTTCATCGAAGTCGACCTGGCTGACGCTGAAATCGGCACCATCGTTCACCTGTCGGACCTCAAAGCTCCTAAAGGTGTCGAGTTCGTTGCTCTGGCACACGGCGATGACAAGGCAGTAGCCAACGTCCACGCTCCACGTGTTGCTCCAGAAGCTACCGAAGAAGGCGCAGCAGAGTAATTTCACTCTGTTCGTCGGAGTGAGTGAAACATCGCGGACTGGAACGTAGCGAGAAAGCGGGCGGGAACGCGGAGTTTACATTCATGGTAAATGAGCAATTTTCGTCCACTTTCGCCGCCTTCACTGATCGCGGCGATGTTAACCACCACTCCAAGGAAGGGCCCCTATCGTGACTGCCATCAAACTGATCGTTGGCCTGGGAAATCCAGGCGCCGAATACGAACAGACCCGGCATAACGCAGGGGCCCTTTTTGTTGAGCGCATCGCTGCCGCGCAAGGTGTGAGCCTTGTGGCCGATCGCAAATATTTCGGCCTGACCGGGCGCTACTCGCATCAGGGTCAGGATGTTCGTCTGCTGATTCCCACCACCTACATGAACCGCAGCGGCCAGGCCGTGGCGGCACTCGCCGGTTTCTTCCGCATCAAGCCTGAAGAAATCCTGGTGGCGCACGACGAACTCGACCTGCCTCCGGGCGTCGCCAAGCTCAAGCAGGGCGGCGGCCACGGCGGTCACAACGGGTTGCGCGACATCATCGCGCAACTGGGCAATCAGAATACTTTCTACCGCCTGCGGCTTGGCATCGGCCACCCGGGCGTCGCCAGTATGGTTTCAAATTTCGTCCTGGGTCGTGCGCCACGCGCCGAACAGGAAAAACTCGATGCCAGCATCGACTTTGCCCTCGGCGTGCTGCCGGATATCCTCGCCGGTGAATGGAACCGCGCGATGAAAAACCTGCACAGCCAGAAGGCCTGACTCTAATCCGAGGGGAAACACCATGGGATTCAATTGCGGCATCGTCGGCCTGCCTAACGTCGGCAAGTCCACCCTGTTCAACGCCCTGACCAAATCCGGTATCGCGGCCGAGAACTTCCCCTTCTGCACCATCGAGCCGAACAGCGGCATCGTGCCGATGCCGGATCCGCGCCTGGAAGCCCTGGCGGCCATCGTCAATCCGAAGCGCATCCTGCCGACCACCATGGAATTCGTCGACATCGCAGGCCTGGTGGCCGGCGCCTCGAAAGGTGAAGGTCTGGGCAACAAGTTCCTGGCCAACATCCGCGAAACCGACGCCATCGCTCACGTGGTGCGCTGCTTCGAAGACGACAACGTGATCCACGTGTCCAACAGCGTCGACCCGAAGCGCGACATCGAAATCATCGACCTGGAACTGATCTTCGCCGACCTCGACAGCTGCGAGAAGCAACTGCAGAAAGTCGCGCGCAACGCCAAGGGCGGTGACAAGGACGCCGTGGTTCAGAAAGCTCTGCTTGAGCAACTGATCGCGCACTTCACCGAGGCCAAGCCTGCGCGCAGCCTGATGAAGAACATGAGCGCTGACGAAAAGTCGGTGATCAAGGGCTTCCACCTGCTGACCACCAAACCGGTCATGTACATCGCCAACGTCGCTGAAGACGGTTTCGAGAACAACCCGCACCTGGACGTGGTCAAGGCCATCGCCGAAGAAGAAGGCGCCATGGTGGTTCCGGTGTGCAACAAGATCGAAGCGGAAATCGCCGAGCTCGATGACGGCGAAGAAAAAGACATGTTCCTCGAGGCCCTGGGCCTGGAAGAGCCTGGCCTGAACCGCGTGATCCGCGCCGGTTACGAAATGCTCCACCTGCAGACCTACTTCACCGCCGGGGTCGAAGAAGTCCGCGCCTGGACCGTCCGCGTCGGTGCCACTGCACCACAAGCTGCTGGCGTGATCCACACCGACTTCGAGAAAGGCTTCATCCGCGCCGAAGTCATCGCCTACAACGACTTCATCCAGTACAAGGGCGAAGCCGGTACCAAGGAAGCCGGTAAATGGCGCCTGGAAGGCAAGGACTACATCGTCAAAGACGGCGACGTGATGCACTTCCGCTTCAACGTGTAAGCGACACGCCCAAGAAAAAGCCGCGTTTGATACGCGGCTTTTTTGTGCCTTACAGATTTGTTTGCAACACCACCAATCCCCCTGTGGGAGCGGGCTTGCTCGCGAAGGCGGTGGGTCAGCCACATTAATATCGACTGATATACCGCCTTCGCGAGCAAGCCCGCTCCCACAGTTGGAATTGTGTAGGTCAGGTTTTTTTGGTGCGCGGCAGGAAGATCGCCAGCACGCCAAACAACGGCAAAAAAGAGCACAGGAAATACACGTACTCGATCCCGTGCACATCCGCCAGATGCCCCAGCAGCGCCGCACCAATCCCGCCGAAACCAAACATCAAGCCGAAGAACACCCCGGCAATCATCCCGACATTGCCCGGCACCAGTTCCTGCGCGTAAACCACGATCGCCGAGAACGCCGAGGCGAGGATGAAGCCGATCACCACGCTGAGGACAGTGGTCCAGAACAGATCGACGTGCGGCATCAGCAAGGTGAATGGCGCCACACCGAGGATGGAAAACCAGATCACCGCCTTACGCCCGATCTTGTCGCCAATCGGCCCGCCGAAGAACGTCCCCGCCGCCACTGCACCGAGAAACAGAAACAGGTGCAGTTGCGAACTGGCCACCGACAGGTCGAATTTCTCGATCAGGTAGAAGGTGAAGTAACTGGTGAGGCTGGCCATGTAGAAATACTTGGAGAACACCAGCAGACCGAGCACCACCAGCGCACTGATCACCCTGCCCTTCGACAGCCCGTGAGTCGCCGCCTGACCGGCCTTGAGTTTGAACAGGTTCAGGTGATGGGCGTACCAGCGGCTGATGCGATACAGCACGAACAGCGCAAACACCGCGAACAGACCGAACCACGCCACGTTGCCCTGACCGAACGGAATGATGATCGCCGCCGCCAGCAACGGGCCGAACGCAGAACCGGCGTTACCACCGACCTGAAAGGTCGATTGCGCCAGACCAAAGCGTCCACCGGAAGCCAACCGCGCGATCCGCGAAGCCTCGGGGTGGAAAGTCGAGGAGCCGATACCGATCAGCGCCGCCGCCAACAGAATCAATGGAAAACTGCCGACCACCGACATCATCACGATGCCAATCAGCGTGCAGATCGAACCTGCCGGCAACAGCCACGGTTTCGGATGGCGGTCAGTGTGATAACCGACCCACGGCTGCAACAGTGAAGCGGTCAACTGGAAGGTCAGCGTGATCAGGCCGACCTGAGTAAACGTCAGGCCGTAATTGGCTTTGAGCATCGGATAAATCGACGGCAGCACCGACTGAATCAGGTCGTTGATCAAATGCGCCAGCGCCACCGCGCCGATGATACGCATCACCAGTGGGCTGCTTTGCGGAGCAGCGGATGCCGAGGCAGCGGCGGTCTGAGCGTTGCTGATAGCCATGAAAGTTTCCGTACAGCAGATGGGTGCACGCAGGCAGGTGCGTCAATGTGCCATTTTTCGGTGCGCCAGCGCCATCCCCTTAGCCAGCTAACTAACTGACTGACCGTCGCACGCGAAGTGATAGCGCAACGCCATGGTCTGAATCTTGCCTTGCTTCTCCCCTCGAACGCGGTGGCCTTACAAAGGCCTCCGAGAATGGGAAGTTTCGCTACAGAGCCGGCCTACAGAGCGGGCGAGAGTGAACTTTCGAGGCCTTTTAGCAGGGCACGACATCGAGGTCGCACGACCGCGATGCACGCCATTGGTGCGTGGTGTCCAGAGGAGTCATGAGGCATGCAGGCTTTCTTGTCACCGGGGATCAAATTGCTGGGGCGGTTTGGCTTCGCGCGTAAATTCCAGTTGTTGTTTCTGCTGTTCATTCTGCCGTTGGCCGGCAGCCTGTTGATGATTGGCCAGGACTATCGCAACAAGCTCAATCTGATTTCCGGCGAGCGTGCCGGCGTGCGCCAGTTGCTCAGCCTCGATGCGCTGGACAACCTGCTCGCCGCCCAGCGTGACCGCGCCGCCCGTTGGCGCGCCACCGAAACCAATCGCCAGCCAACCCCGGCGACCCTCGCCGCCATGGCGGCGTTTGACGCGGTGCAACCAGCCGTCCAGCAAGCCACCAGTGATTTGGGCAACGCGCTGAAAAATGAAGGTGCCGAAGGCGAAACCCTCACCCGCTATCAAGCCCTGCAAACCGCGCTCGGCGGTCTGGATTCGAAAAGCCTGAGCGGCGTCGGTTGGTGGCCGGACGGCTACGACCGTTTCACCAACGCCCTCAGCGCCCTGCAAGCCTTGCGAGAGCAGATCGTCATGGACAACCGCCTGACGCTGGCGCCATGGCTGGAAACCTATCTGCTGACGCAGATCTCCACGCAGCACGCACCGGATCTGATCGAGCGTGTGGGCCGCCTCGCCGCCGTCGGCCAAGCTTCGGTGGTCTCGGGACAATTCACCCTGCAAAGCCGCTTGCAGCTGCGCGATCTGCGTGGCCGCATCGGCGACGCCCGCGAGCAGCTTGTCAAAACGGCAGGCCTGCTCGAAGCGCGTCTGCCGAGCGATCTGCAAACCTGGGCCGGTCAATACCACGACAGCCTCAAGCGTCTGGACGCTGGGCTGAAGGTGCTGGATGACGGCGTGTTCGGCGGCAGCATTACCCTCAAGCCTGAAGACTTCGAACGCAGCCTCGATGCTCTGCTGGGTGATCTCGCCTCGTTGCGCCAGCAATCGCTGCTGTCGCTGGATCAGCGTCTGGACGCCTACCACGCCTCGGCGATTCGCCAGTTCATCGTAGTCGCGGCGATCTTCGGTTGCCTGTTGCTGGCGGCGTTGTATCTGTTCGTCTGCCTGCAAGCCTCGATCCGGCGCAGCGCCAGCGGCATTACTCTGCTGGCCGAGGCCCTGCGTGACGGCAATCTCAGCCTGCAAGTGCCGGTGGTGGGCCGTGATGAGCTGGCGGCGATCAGCACCGCGCTCAACGTCGCGGTGGTGCAACTGCGCGCCAGCATGCTCGGGGTCGATCACGAAACCTCACAACTGAGCCACGCGGTGCGCAGCCTCAACGATCATTCCAGCGGCGCGCTGAGCGAAGTCGAAGCGCAGCAGTTGCAGATCAGTCAGATCGCCGCCGCTGCCACGCAACTGGCCGCCACTTCGCAAGGTGTGGCGCAGAGTTGCGAACAGGCGTCCGGCAGCGCCCAGCACACCCGGCGCATCGCCGCCGACAGCAGCCGCGACAGCCAGCGCACCACGGCGAGCATTCAGCAACTCAATCAACGCCTCAACGAAACCGCAGCGGCACTCGGTCGAGTCAGCGAACAGGGCCAACAGATTCAACTGGTGGTCGACACCATCCGTGGCGTCGCCGAGCAGACCAACCTGTTGGCGCTCAATGCCGCGATTGAAGCGGCACGCGCCGGCGAACAGGGACGCGGATTTGCCGTGGTCGCCGATGAAGTTCGCAGCCTGTCGCAGCGCACCCAGTCATCGACCGCGCAGATTGCCGGCACGGTCGATAGCCTGCGCGCCACGGTCAACGAAGCGGTCAGTCTGATGGAAGCCGCATGCGGCCAGGCGCAATCGGATGCCGAAGCCGTGACCGGTCTCGGTGAGCGTCTCGGCGAAATCGCCAGTGCCGTGCAGAGTGTCACTGACACCCTCGCGCAAATCGCCACTGCCGTTGAGGAACAGGCGAGCACCGCCGATGAAGTCAGCGGCAATATCCAGCAGGTCGACCAGGCGGCGATGCGTTTGCTTGAAGGTGCGCGGGCGGTGAACCTGGCAGCGGACACCTTGAGCCAGGGCAGCCATGCGTTGAGCGCCAATACCGCGAGATTCCAGCTGCGTTGACACCCTGCCCGGCCCCGATTTCCGGGGTCGGAGGATAAGCGGTTGAAAATAAGAAGAAATATTTTAAATTTACGCTTGACGCTTTTCCATTTCAGGGGAATAATGCGCGCCACTTGGCTACATAGCTCAGTTGGTTAGAGCATAGCATTCATAATGCTGGGGTCCGGGGTTCAAGTCCCTGTGTAGCCACCAAGTACTAAAAACGGCTTACCGAAAGGTAGGCCGTTTTTTTATGCCTCGAGAAAACCGCCCTCTGTGGTGAGGAGATAAATCCCTCACCACAATGCCAATCCTGACCTATTCAGGTCTGCTCTGCCGACAGGGCCATCAGCCCCTTCGCCCAGATCTGCCGAGTACGCAACCCGACCATCGCCCGCCAATCCGGATCGGCCGGATAGAACTGCTCCAGCAGTTTCAACTTGATCGCTTGCCCCGTCGCATCCAGCGGATCGCCATGCAGATGCAACCAGTGATCATCGCGCAAATAACGATGCACCTCCGGCCCCGGATACGTTCCGCATTCGATCACGAACGGCATCAGTTGCACGCCCGGCAATGCATTGAGCAATGCCTGTGAGGTGTAGCCGGTAGCCGTCGCTGCGACACCGGTTTCGCTCAACGTTTCGGCGCCGGTGTGCAAGGTGTACAACCATGGGCCGTAGATCGACTGTGCTTGCGCCAACGCCGGATAAGGCGCCTGGGTGATGGTCAGCAACATCGGATGACCGTATTCGCCGGCGCCGGTGTGCAGGTCGAAACACATCACGACTTCCGCACCGGTCAGATGCGCATCGATGATCTGGTGCAAGGTGCGATTCGACCAGCTCGGCGCGCGGCCGCCATAGAACAGTCCATCGGGATGGCTATGCTGACCGCCCTCGACAATCGACATCACCGCCGGCCAGCCGTGTTCGGTAATTTGCCCGTCGAGCAAGGCGTCGGCGCGCTTACGCTCGGGGCCGTGCAAATCGGTGCAGGCGTAGATCTCGTGCAGCGTGGCGTAGGCGCGGTTGTCCGGCAACGGCCCGGTGAAATCCAGGTGATTGCGGTTGAGGTCGATGTTGTCTTCGTTGACCCGCCGCAGCCACGCGGTGCCCCACGGGTTGATCAGGTGAATCATCACTACCGCGACATCCTTAGGCAGCGAGCCCGGCACGAAAGTCTTCAGCCAGTCGATCTGGCAATCCGAGCCGTAATAGCCCTCGACTCCGTGAGTGCCGCTGAGCGCCACCAGCCGGCGCTTTGCCTGCGGATTACCGAGCACCGCGACATCGGTGCTCAGGGGCTCGCCAAAGGGGCCGCAACGCGGGTGCGCATACGAAGTGAGCGTGGCGCCAGCGGCGTTGGCGGCGGCAAGAAACCGTTCACGTTGATCGCGGTAACTGGACTCGGTGGGAAACTCGCTGTGCATATCGGCCTCTTGTGTTTTTTATGGCTTGACCTTTGTAGGAGTGAGCCTGCTCGCGATAGCGGTGGGTCAGTCAACTTGGATGTTGAATGTTATGACGCCATCGCGAGCAGGCTCACTCCTACAGGGGGATATTTGCGGTCGTTCTATTGAGTTTGACCCTAGCGAACATCCGCCCGAAAAAGAAAGACAAAAATGCCCACCGGTTTGCGTCGCGACCGAGCGGTCGATAAAGTCCGTCAGACCTTTCACCCCACGGACGGAGAGCCCCACGTGTTTCCAGCCCTGCCCCTGAGCCGCTTTCGCCTGCCTGCCCTGACGCTGATCATCAGCGCCCTGACCCTCACCGCGTGCAACGCCCCGCCCTCCTCGACCTTGCCGCTGGCGCCGGAAGCCGCTTCCGGTTACCGCACCGACCTGCAGACCCGCCGCGCCAGTAAACACATGGCCGCTGCCGCCAATCCGCTGGCTACCGAGGCCGGTCGCGAGATGCTGCGCAAGGGTGGTTCGGCCATCGACGCGGCGATTGCCATGCAAGCAGTGCTGACTCTGGTAGAACCGCAATCCTCCGGGATCGGTGGCGGCGCGATGATTGTGTTGTGGGACGGCAAACAGGTGCGCACCTACGACGGGCGCGAAACCGCCCCGGCGGGTGCCACCGAGAAGCTGTTCCTGCAGGCCGACGGCAAACCGATGCCGTTCCCGCAGGCGCAGATCGGCGGGCGCTCGGTGGGTACTCCGGGCGTGCTGCGTGCGCTGGAAATGGCACACAAACAACACGGTCGCCTGCCATGGGCCACGCTGTTTGAGCCGGCGATCAAACTCGCCGAGCAGGGCTTTGCGATTTCACCGCGCCTGCATTCGCTGCTGGAATCCGACCCGGTGATCCGTAAATCACCGGACATGGCCGCCTACTTCCTCAACCGCGACGGCAGCGTCAAAGCCGTCGGCACCCGTCTGCAAAACCCGGCATTGGCCGCCGTGCTCAAGCGCATCGCCACCGAAGGTCCGGACGCGCTGTACAAAGGTCCGATCGCCGAAGAGATCGTCGCCAAGGTGCAGGGCCACGCCAATCCCGGCAGCCTGTCACTGAATGATCTTCAGCGCTATCAGGCCAAGGAGCGCGCGCCGCTGTGCACCGACTACAAGCGCTGGCAGGTCTGCGGCATGCCGCCGCCGTCGTCGGGCGGGATCGCCGTGGCGCAGATTCTCGGCACCTTGCAGGCGCTGGAAAGCCGCGACCCGCGTCTGTCGCTAACACCGCTCAAACCGGTGAAAACCGACAAACCCGCCGGCATCGAACCGGCACCGCAAGCCGTGCACCTGATCGCAGAAGCCGAACGCCTGGCCTACGCCGACCGTGCGCAATACGTCGCCGACACCGATTTCGTTCCGGTACCGGTCAAAGGTCTGGTCGACCCTGGTTATCTCGCCAGCCGCGCCAGCCTGATCGGCGAGCGCAGCATGGGCAGCGCCAAGCCGGGCACACCGCCAGGCGTGCAGGTGGCCTACGCGCCGGATCGCTCGCCGCTGCGCATCTCCACCTCGCAAGTCGTTGCCGTGGATGATCTGGGCGGCGCGGTGTCGATGACCACCACCATCGAAGCGGCGTTCGGCTCGCACCTGATGGTTCAGGGCTTTTTGCTGAACAATCAGATGACCGACTTCTCGTTCATCCCCGAAGAGAACGGGCAGAAAGTCGCCAACCGCGTCGAACCCGGCAAACGCCCACGCTCGTCGATGGCGCCGACACTGATCTTTGACCGCAACAGCGGCGAATTCCTCGCCAGCGTCGGCTCGCCGGGCGGCTCGCAGATCATCGAATACGTGGCCAAGACCACCGTCGGCCTGCTCGACTGGAACCTCGACCCGCAAAGCGCCATCAGCCTGCCCAACTTCGGCAGCCGCAACGGCCCGACCGAACTGGAACAAGGCCAGTTCAGCCCGGCGTTGATTCAGGCGATGAAGGATAAGGGACATGTTGTGAATGAAATCGACATGACCAGCGGCACGCAGGCGATCGTGCGGGTCAAGGATGCGCAAGGGAAAGCCTCGCTGGAAGGTGGCGCGGATCCACGGCGTGAGGGGGAAGCGTTGGGGGATTGAGGTTACGCAGGAAAAACAAAAGGCTTACCGCGAGGTAAGCCTTTTTTATGCAACGGGTTTAACGCGCAATATCACCCGGCTCAGCGATTAGCCACCAAATGCGCCCCAAACAGCAAATAACAACCACCGGCCAAACGATCCAGCCATTGCCGCGACCGTTCGTAAACACTCGCGATCCGGCGGCTGGCGAAGAACAGCGCGACGCTGCAATACCAACTGAACGACAGCGTGGCCATGGTCAGCACGGCCAGCGTCAGCAGTAGCGGCGGGACGTGGGCCGGCATTGCGGTGGCGAAGATGGTGGCGACGAACAGTGCAGACTTGGGGTTGGTCATGTTTCCCAGAAAGCCTCGCCCGTAGGCGCCGAGCAGGGTCTGTTGCGACTCATCCAGCGTACCGGCGGCAATCGGCGCTTTGCGTTTGAACTGCTTGAGGCCGAGCCAGATCAGGTAGCAGCCACCGGCGATCTTGAAGCTCAGGTACAGGGTTGGCGCCGCGCTGAACAAGGTCTGAATACCCAAGCCGCCGGCAAGGCCCCACAGCACGGTTCCGCTGGCGACGCCGAGCGCCGCGACCACACCATGACGGCGCGAGCGGCTGACCGCCAATTGGGCGATGTTGAAAAAGTTCGGGCCGGGGGTGACCACCGCGACCGTCCACAACAGCGCCAGCGACAGCAACGGGGCGAGATAGCTGGAAAGCGAAAGGTCCATGGGGCGAGCGCCTGATTGGTTCGACAATGCCCCACACCTTGCTACATCCGGCGCGCGTTTTCCATCAGATGCAGGTCACAGCGGCAGGGTTTTACCGTCCACCGCATCGCCAATCGTCAGGAAATGCCCGCCGGCCACGTGGTGCAGCGTGCGCAAGCCATCATGCCCGTCGAAATGCCAGCGCCCGTCGCTGAACACCCGCTCATCGGCCTGGGCGGCGATGACTTCGGCGAGGAACAGGTCGTACTGCTCGTGGTTGCGCGGTTCCGGCAGCAAGCGGCATTCGAGCCAGGCCACGCAGCCTTCGAACATAGGCGCCTCGACGGTTTCACCGGCGAAGGTTTGCAGGCCATAAGCCTGAAACTTGTCCTGCCCCTGATTCTGCTGGATTTCCAGACCCGAGATATTGCCGACGGTTTGCACGATGTCAGCCTGATTGACGCACGGCACGTTGAGCACAAAAGTGCCGGACGCTTCGAGCAACTGGCGGGTCCAGGTGGATTTGTCGAGGACCACCGCAACTTTTGGCGGCTCGAAATCCAGCGGCATCGCCCAGGCGGCGGCCATGATGTTGCGCTGGCCGTCATGGGCAGCGCTGACCAGCACGGTCGGCCCGTGATTGAGCAGGCGGTAGGCTTTGTTCAAGGGCACCGGGCGGCGGTGGGAGGCGCTCATTGGGATCTGCTCCGGGGAAAAAGGAACAGATTGTAGCGCCACCTGCAACTGTAGGAGTGAGCCTGCTCGCGATCGCAGTAGTTCAATCAACATGGAGGTTGAATGTCAGACCGATATCGCGAGCAGGCTCACTCCTACAGGGTTTAGTCCAGGTCAGTTAGAGAGTTGATTGGCGAACTGGCCGACCGCATCCACCACTTTCTGCGCGCCGTCCTGGATCTCGACGATCACCGTGCCCGCCTCCGCCGCCAGCGCCAAGCCCTGCTCGGCCTGCAGCTTGCCATCGGTCATCAGGGCCACGGCGTTGCGTGCCATTTCCTGGTTCTGCCGCACCACGGTGACGATCTCTTCGGTCGCCTGACTGGTGCGCGAGGCCAGTTGTCGCACTTCATCGGCCACCACCGCGAAGCCCCGGCCCTGTTCGCCGGCACGGGCTGCTTCGATGGCGGCGTTGAGCGCCAACAGGTTGGTCTGTTCGGCAATGCCGCTGATGGTTTTGACGATGGTACCGATCACCTGCGACTGCTCGTTCAGCGCCTCGATGCCCTCACCGGCCGCCTGCATGTGGCGCGACAGATCACGCATCACATTCACTGCCTCGGTGACCACCGTAGTGCCCCGTTGCGCAGTGCTGTCGGTTTGCTGCGAAGTGCTGTAGGCAATGCTGGCCGCGTCGGCAACCGCTTGTTCGCGGTTGACCTGATCGGTAATCACCGTGGCGAACTTCACCACTTTGTACAGTTTGTTGTTGGCATCGACCACCGGGTTGTAGGACGCCTCCAGCCACACCGTACGACCATGGCTGTCGACCCGCTTGAAGCGGTTGGCGACAAACTCGCCGTTGTTCAGGCGACGCCAGAAATTCTGGTACTCGGCGCTGTTGTATTCCTCAGGGGTGCAGAACATCCGGTGATGTTTGCCTTTGATCTGCGCCAGGCTGTAACCCATGCCCTGCAGAAAGCGCTCGTTGGCATTGAGCACGTTGCCATTGAGGTCGAACTCGATCACCGCCGTCGAACGCACCAGCGCACCGATCAGGTTTTCGTGTTCGCGAGAGGCTTCGATGGTGCGGGTCAGGTCGCTGGAGAAAATCGAGAAATGCTTGATCCGCCCGTCCGAAGAGCGCACCGGCTGCACGATGGAGCGCAGCCACGCTTCTTCGCCATTACCACGCAACAGGCGTACGGCCCCGGCGAAATGCTCGCCACGGGTCAGTGCGGCCTTGAAACGATGATGAAAGTCGTCGGCCTTCACGTGCGCCGGAACGATGTCTTCAATGGCGCGCCCCACCAGATCCTGGCTCTTGTAGAGCATCTCGCCGAGGAAGTTCTGATTGACCGACTGAATCCGGCCATCAGGCTCCAGGGTCAGCACCAGCATCTCGCTTTCCAGGCTTTCCTTCACTTGCAGCAGGCTGGAGAGTTCTTCACGAAGCGTAGCCAGCTCTTGCTTGAGGCGTTTGTTGAACATGGGAAAGTACCGATAGGCAGGGTAGAAAGCGGGATGCAGCTTAACCATCGGCCTTGGAAAACTTTTCTGAAGAGCGTTCGAGACCGGTCAGTCAAAAATAATCCCGCCGGGCTTTTACTCCTATCGATCACTCCACTGAGCCGTTACAAAAGCCGCCGCTCTGGCCCGGCCACTTCAGGTATCCTCAGGGAAAATTGCAACAACATGTTGCAGGTATCCGCCCGATAAGGAGTGCCGTTTTGGATTTATCGACCGCTGCCTGGATGGTGCATGACACCCGCCTGATTCTTTGCTGTCTGGTGGCGATTGCCACCATCATCGTCCTGATCAGTGCCACTAAACTCCCGCCCTTTCTCTCGATCCTGATCGGCACTTTCATTGCCGGTGTCGGCGCCGGTCTGCCGCCGGAAGACGTAGCCAAGGCGTTCAGCAAAGGCGCCGGGGCGATTCTCGGAGAAGCGGGGATCATCATTGCCCTGGGTTCGATGCTTGGCGCACTGATGGCCGAGTCCGGCGCTGCCGACCGTATCGCCTCGACGCTGCTCGGGCTGGGCAAAGGCAAGTCCCTGCCGTGGGTCATGGCGTTGGTGGCGATGGTGATCGGCCTGCCGCTGTTCTTCGAAGTGGGGCTGGTGATGATGGTGCCGATCATCTTCGTCATGGCCCGTCGCTCGGGTCAGCCATTGTTGAAAATCGCCATTCCGGCGCTGGCCGGGATGACCACCCTGCATGCACTGATGCCGCCGCATCCCGGGCCGCTGATCGCGGTCAGCGCATTGCATGCCGACCTTGGGCTGACCATGTTGCTGGGCTTCAGCATCGCGATTCCGGCGGTGATTCTGGCGGGGCCGCTGTACGGCAACTGGCTGTCGAAACGCATGCACGTCGATGAGCCGGCAGAGCTCGGCGCACTGTTCAGCGCCCCGCCGAAAGCGCCGCGCCAGCCGAGTTTCGGCCTGTCGCTGCTGATCATTCTGTTGCCGGTGCTGCTGATGCTCGGCAGCACCCTGGCCAAAGTCGCGATGCCCCCCGAAAGCAGCGTCGCTCTGACCCTGAAGTTCCTCGGCGAACCGTTGGTGGCGCTGGGCATTGCGGTGATGGCGGCGGTGATCTGCCTCGGTTGGGCCAACGGCATGCCGCGCGAACAGGTCGGCGGCACGCTGCGCAAAAGCCTGGCGCCGATTGCCGTGTTGCTGCTGACCATCGGCGCTGGCGGCGGCTTGAAGCAGACCTTGCTGGACGCCGGTGTCAGCCAGACCATCAGCAAAGTCGCCGAAGGTGCACACATGCCCTACCTGCTGCTGGCCTGGCTGATTGCCGTGGCACTGCGTCAGGCTACGGGTTCGGCGACCGTCGCGACCACGACGACAGCGGGGATTCTGGCGCCGATGATGGCGGGGCTCGCCGCGACGCAAAGCTCACTGGTGGCGCTGGCGATTGGCGCCGGCTCCGTGTTCTTCTGCCACGTGAATGACGCCGGCTTCTGGATGGTTCGCGAGTACTTTGGCTTGCAACTCAAACAGACCATCTGGGTCTGGTCGATCCTGCAAACCATTGTCTCGGTGGTGGGACTGGTCGGGACGTTGCTGTGGTGGCACTGGCTGACCTGACACTCGTCAGGAACAGGGCGCCACGGCTTGGCGCCCGACAGCGCTCATGCGCGAACCGAAATACGCCGCGCTGACAATGCCGACTGCGCCCATCACCGCACAGAACATTACGCAGATCCACGGACTCCAAGGCATCAGACCGATCAGCAACAGCGGTGTGATGCTCGCCCACGCGGCGTAGGCAATGTTGTAGGTGAAGGAGATACCCGACACGCGAATCCGCGCCGGAAACAGTCCGACCATCACCGATGGCACCGCGCCGACCACACCGCAGCCCAGGCCGGCGACGGCATACGCCAGCCCGACCCAATTGCCGCCCATGATCAGACAGCTATAAAGCACACCAATGCCCAACGGCAGCAGCAGGCTATAAAGCATGACCGTGCGCCAGGCACCGATGCGATCGACCAGCAATCCGGCAATCACACAACCGATGTTGAGAAAGACGATGCCCAACGCGCTCAGGGCGAAGGTGTGGCTGGCGGTCATGCCGAAGGTTTTCTGCATCATGGTCGGGGTGATGACCACGAACACCACCACCGCCGACGTCAGCACACAGGTCAGCAGCATCGCCGGCAACATCGCCAGACGATGTTCGCGCAGCACCGTGCGCAACGGCAGTTCGACCCGCGCTTCACGCTGGGCTTCCATGGCCATGAACACCGGGGTTTCGCTCAACCAGCGGCGCAGGTAGACACCGATCACGCCGAACACACCGCCGAGCAGGAACGGATAACGCCAGGCGTAATCAAGGATTTCCGCCGGGGTGAACACTTGTGCGAGAAAAGTCGCGGTCAGCGCGCCAATCAAGTAACCAAAGGTCAACCCGGCCTGCAAAAAGCCCAGCGCGTAACCGCGATGCCCGGCAGGCGCGTGCTCGGCGACGAACACCCAGGCGCTCGGCACTTCGCCGCCGACCGCCGCGCCTTGCAGGATGCGCAGCGCCAGCAACAGCAGCGGCGCGAAATAGCCGATCTGGGCATAAGTCGGCATGATCCCGATCAGCAGGCACGGCAGCGCCATCATCAGGATGCTCAGGCTGAAGACCTTTTTTCGGCCTAGGCGATCGGCGAAATGCGCCATCAGAATACCGCCCAGCGGGCGCGCCAGATAACCGGTGACGAAGATCCCGAAGCTTTGCAGCAGACGCAGCCACTCGGGCATTTCCGGCGGGAAGAACAACTGGCTGAGGGTCAGGGCGAAGAACACGAAAATGATGAAATCGTAGATCTCCAGCGCCCCGCCGAGGGCCGCAAGACCGAGGGTCTTGTAGTCGGAGCGGCTGAACGGCGCCGGTCGGGCTGTGGATTGGGCAGTCATGGCAAAGAACTCTGGCAGGCAAAAAACCAAGGCGCCCATGGTCTACGCAAATCCACCTGGGGACAACCCGTTAGACCATAGTCCCGGTTTCGCAAAACCAGCTCACAAAACAGCCTGGCTTGATTTACTGTTTAAGCCTGTCCGGAGGAACCTGGCCAACGCCGACTGACCGGAGCGAACCCCGTGTGGGAGCGAGCCTGCTCGCGAAGGCGTCAGCCCAGCCAACTTCGATGTTGAATGTGCCGACCTCTTCGCGAGCAGGCTCGCTCCCACAGGGATCTCTGTGTTGTCGAGATGGGCGACCGTTCCTGCAGACCCACAATAACCATAAAAATCCGAGGTACTCCCTGTGGCCGTTGATATCGAAGATAGCCGCTCTGCGCGCTTTGCCTTGCGCTGTTCAAGCTTTGCCGAACGCTGGTTCCCCGACTCCTGGGTATTCGCCGCACTGGCGGTGATCATTGTCGCGCTGGCCACTTTGGCGATGGGCGCCACACCCACCGATGCCGCGATGGCCTTCGGCGACGGGTTCTGGAGCCTGATCCCGTTCACCATGCAAATGGCCTTCGTGGTGATTGGCGGCTACGTCGTCGCCAGTTCACCGCCAGCGGTCAAACTGATCGACAAACTGGCGCGCATCCCGAAAAACGGCCGCTCTGCCGTGGCCTGGGTCGCGCTGATCTCGATGGTCGCCTCGCTGTTGAACTGGGGCCTGTCGCTGGTGTTCGGCGGTTTGCTGGTGCGCGCCCTCGCCCGCCGCACCGATCTGAAAATGGATTACCGCGCGGCCGGTGCGGCGGCGTATCTGGGCCTCGGCGCGGTCTGGGCGCTGGGCCTGTCCTCATCGGCGGCGCAGTTGCAGGCCAACCCGGCGAGCCTGCCGCCGGCGATCCTGTCGATCACCGGGGTGATTCCGTTCACCCAAACCATCTTCCTCTGGCAATCCGGCGCCATGCTGCTGGCGCTGATCGTGATTTCGATCATCGTCGCCTACGCCACCGCACCCGGCCCGAACTCTGCGCGCGATGCCAAGGATTGCGGCATCGACCCGGCGTTCAACCTGCCACCGCTGCAACCGCGCACCCGGCCCGGCGAATGGCTGGAGCACAGTCCGCTGCTGATCATTCTGCTGGTGTTGCTGGCGGCCGGTTGGCTGTTCCACGAGTTCTCGAGCAAACCGGCGATCACCGCGATTTCCGGGCTGAACACCTATAACTTCCTGTTCATCATGCTCGGCGCCCTGCTGCACTGGCGCCCGCGCAGCTTCCTCGATGCGGTGGCCCGGGCGGTGCCGACCACCACCGGCGTGCTGATCCAGTTCCCGCTCTACGGCTCGATCGCCGCGCTGCTGACCACGGTCAAAGGCGCCGACGCGCAGACGCTGGCGCATCACATCTCAACGTTCTTCGTCAGCATCGCGTCCCACGACACCTACGCGTTGCTGATGGGCGTGTATTCGGCGATTCTCGGTTTCTTCATTCCTTCCGGCGGCGGCAAGTGGATCATCGAAGCGCCGTACGTGATGCAAGTCGCCAACGATCTGCAATACCACCTCGGCTGGGCGGTGCAGATCTATAACGCCGCCGAAGCGCTGCCAAACCTGATCAACCCGTTCTACATGCTGCCGCTGCTGGGCGTGCTTGGCCTGAAGGCACGCGACCTGATCGGCTTCTCGTTCGTGCAATTGCTGGTGCACACGCCGCTGGTGCTGTTCTTGCTGTGGGTGCTGGGGACGACATTGGCGTATACGCCGCCGGTGATGCCGTAGATTGACGAGGTTGCACCTGCCTCATGGCAGGTGCAATCAATGTTGCTCGCAGGGCAGGAATCTCAACAGCTCAGGCAAAGCAACCTGAACCGTGTCCCAGACGACATCCAGATTGATGTCGAAGTAGCCATGAGCGATCCGGTTACGCATCCCGCGCATGCTGCGCCAGGGAGTTTGAGTGTTCTGAGCCGCGAATTCCGGAAACCGATCCATTATTTTGGTTGCCGCCTCGCCAATGATAACCAGGCTCATGATGACCGCTTGTTGCGTCCGTTTGTCGTCGACGAATTCTTCCTTGCTCAGACCTTCGACGAAGACCAGCGCATCGCTCGCAGCTTGACGCATATGTTCAAGGTAATCGCCGAGCCGGTTCTCGATCATACGGGACGGGCCTGTTCAAGAACCTGCTGACGAAATTTCAGCGGAAGGTCTCCCGGTGTCAACAGGTCGACGGTAACGCCCAGCAAATCTTCAAGCTCAACCTGAAGCCCGCCGAGATCAAACAAGGTGGCACCGGGCAATGGATCGACCAACAGATCAAGGTCACTGCCTTCCATATCGGTACCCAGCACCGTTGAGCCGAACACGCGCGGATTGGCCACACGGAATCTGCCGACAACCTCACGAACGGCAGCTCGTTGCAGATCAAGAGCAATGGAAGGCTTCATGGTTCACTCAGACCAGTTTCTATATCGCAGCAGTCTAGCAGTGCCGAGGGGCCGTAGACACCGCACCATTTTGTAACCCAACCGTCACATTCAATTGTTAGCGTCCGCCCGAAACAAACTGAAACAATTAAGCTGAACGGGCTGACAGATGAAAGACGAGACAGACGGCACTGACGCACCTGAATCCGACAACCCCACCGACACCAGCCGCCGCCGCTTCCTTGGCGGTGTTGCCGTCCTCGGCGTGGGCGCGACCCTGGCCGGCTGCGGCAACGCCAGCGATCAACCGGGTAAACCAGTCGAGCGCCCGCTGACCCCGACCGAGCTGGACAAGGCCCTGCGCGATCAGGTGAAAACCGTGGTGGTGATCTACGCCGAGAACCGCAGCTTCAACAACCTGTTCGGTGATTTCCCCGGCGTCGAAAAGCCGCTGTCGGCGCTCAAGCCTGCCGATTACCAGCAACGTGACCGCGACGGCAGCCTGCTGCAGACGCTGCCGCCAGTCTGGGGTGGCGTGCTGCAGATCGGCCCGCAAACGCTTGATGGCGTGACCTACCCCAGCGCCACGCAGTTTCAGGAAAACCTGCCCAACGCGCCTTTCGCCCTCAAGGGCCCGAACGGCGAAGACTTGCCGTTCGGTCTGGTGACCCGCGATTTGTGGCACGTGTTCTATCAGAACCAGATGCAGATCAATGGCGGCAAGAACGATGGTTTTGTCGCCTGGGCCGACTCCGGCGGTTTGACCATGGGGCACTACGCCCAGAGCCGCTACTCGCTGCGCCTGTGGGATGTGGCGCAGGAATTCGTGCTGTGCGACAACTTCTTCCAGGGTGCTTTCGGCGGCTCGTTCCTCAACCACCAGTACCTGATCAGCGCCACCGCGCCGTTCTATCCGGATGCGGCCAATTCGGTGGCCAAATCCCAGATCGCCGCCCTGCAAAGCGATGATCCGACTGACCCGCGCCTCAAACCGCTGGAAGCATCGCCCGCCAGCGCCATGACCGGCCCGCCGCAGTTCGGCCCGAGTGCGCTGACCCCGGACGGCTTCGGCGTCAACACCCTCGCCCCGCCGTACTGGCCGACGTGGATTCGCGACCCGGAGCGTCCGGCGTACTCCAAGCCGGATCTGCCCAATGTGATGGTGCCGCAGACCCACGAGCACATTGGCGACAAGCTGTCGAAGAAGAATGTCGACTGGGCCTGGTACGCCGGCGCCTGGCAGGCGACGCTGGAGCAGTACAAGGACTCGGGCGGGATTCCGAAGATCCCCAACTTCCAGTACCACCACCAGCCGTTCAACTACTTCAAGCGGCAAGGCCCGGAGAACCCGCAAGAGCGCAACAAACGCCTGCGCGATGCCGGCCTGGGCGATGAGTCGAGCACCAACAAGTTCTTCGCCGATGCCGAGGCCGGCAAGCTGCCGGCGGTAACTTTCTACAAACCGCAGGGCAACCTGAACATGCACGCCGGTTATGCCGACGTGGCTTCAGGCGACCGCCACATCGTCCGCGCCCTGAAGGTGCTGCGCGAAAGTCCGCAGTGGAAAAACATGGTGGTGGTCGTGACGGTCGATGAAAACGGCGGCTGGTGGGATCATGTGGCGCCACCCAAGGGCGATCGCTGGGGCCCGGGGTCGCGGGTGCCGGCGCTGGTGGTGTCGCCATTCGCCCGCAAAGGCACGGTGGATCACACGGTTTACGACACGGCGTCGATCCTGCGCCTGATCACCCGAGTGTTCCAACTGGAAACCCTCGACGGCCTCAAGCAGCGCGATGAGGCAATGATCGCCCGTGGCCAGAAACCGATGGGCGATCTGACCAACGCCCTGCATTTTCAGGCCTGAAAACCCCGTCCTGCGGGCTGACGCAAAATTCCGTGAATGACAGCTTCTCTGTGCAACACGGCTGATCCAATATGAAGCGCCCCGAACCCGGGGAACCCACGCTGAAAAGGATCTGAGCATGTTCAAACTCGCAGGATTTACCCCCGCAGTTCTTACCCTCGCCGCGCTCACCCTGAGCGCGGCTGCCCACGCCGATGTCGACCTGAAGCTGGGCAGCACCGAGCGCGTCACCCGCCTCTTCGCCTACCCCAACAATTGCAGCGTGATCTGTTATCGCAACTGGTCGCTGGAGCAGACCGTCGCCCATTACCTGAGCCAGAGCGTGCAGCGCGATGGTTACAGCAATGCCAAGGTGTTGGTGAAGAACGATAACGGGCAGATTTACGCCGAGATCAGCGGCGTGCCCAAAGGTTACGACAAGCCGCTGTCGGCGCTGCTCGATGCCGGTGATCTGGCGTATACCGGCGCCAGCAAGCTCAATGCCGATGGCAAATGGGCGTACAGCTGGTATCTGTTCCTGCCGCTGGGCATGGCCCTGGAAAACCGCAAGAGCGTCGAACTGCTGCACTTCCCGCCGGACTATTCGCTGACTCAGGCGCAGGATTACCTGCGCTCGAACACCACCGACCGCTGGGCCACGCTGCTGACCGTCAACGGCATTCCGGCCGAGCAGACGCCGGCCTATCAGACCATCATCGACATCGCGCCAATCGCGGCGCCGTCCAACGCCGGCAGTGATCTGGAGGGCGTCTACGACTACTTCAAGGATTATCAGACCACGCTGGTCAAGCAGTTCAGCCAGACCAGCGCCGGCACCACCCTGCCGATGGTCGCATTCGGTGCGCCGGTGCGTAACTGGATCAAGCAGCAATACGGCCCGACCGTGGCCATATTGGGTCTGGCGACCATCAGCCCGAGTGCTGGGGTGAACGTGCCGGTGCTGGGATCGAACCATCCGAGCTACATCTGGTACGCCGCCGACCCGGCCAGCTATGACGGCGATGAGGCCAAGGCCGATGCCGCCGGTTTGAAGGTCATGGGTCAGGACTTGAGCGCCGCTTGCTGGCAAGCCGGGATGGGCAGTAAACCGGGCACCGATGCGAAAGCCCTGCTCAACAGCTGCACGCAGACCTGGCAAGTGACGCAAAAGGGCAAGACCTGCGAACTGTTCTACACCTCGATCCGCAACCTGACCCCGGCACAGGCCGCCGCCAAGTGCTCGACCACGCCAATCAAGGCCCAGTTGCAACAGCTTCAGGGCGAATTGCCGGCCACCGCCGTTCCTGCACCACACCTCTGATCCGCTGAAAAAGCTTCCCGTGTCAGTCAATGCTGACGCGGGGAGCAGCCAATCACGCCTGTCAGATCTGACAGTAGACAGTTTGAGGGATACACCGGAATATTGGATCCAAACATGTTGCAGCGCTGACAGGACGTCAGACCAGGGAAGTCGCAGCATTTGCCGACAGGGACCGTTATGAATAATCAGGCCCATCAACACAACATCCCACGCGACGCCCCCGGCATCTACCCGTTTGCCGGATTGCCGGTGCGTCTGGGTTTCCCATCCACCGAGGATTTCGAGATTGTGCAGGACCACCATGGTCACGCGGCAGTGGTGGCGCGCCGGGCGTTCTTGCGCATCACCCGGATGTGTCGGGTTTCCGGGCAACTGCTGCCCTATCGTTGTCGACAGACGCGCCAGTTACTGGCCGGCATCCATCTCTACGACCCGCGCTTTTGCGGGTTGCTCGAACACGCCTGCGATCCGAATGTGTTTCTGGACATGAGTGAGCTGTGGCTGTGGGCACTTCGCGACATTCAGCCGGGTGAACGCCTGACCATCGACTTCGCCGCCACCGAAGATCGCTTGTTGCAGCAGTTCGCCTGCACCTGTGGCTCGCCGCGCTGTCGTGGGTGGATCACCGGCTACGATGAGCCACCCAGTATCGAGGGCCAGCACTTTTTGCAGCACTGGCGGCACGCGCACTGATCCGGATTACAAGGCCCCGACCGGACGCAGACGATATTGCGGCGGCAGTTGCTCGAAACCGCTGATGGTGGTGTTCAGGCTTTTCCAGCGACCGTCCTTGATGCCGTAGATGCAGCCGTGAATCGACAGGCTCTGGCCGCGGTGCCAGGCGTTCTGGATGATGCTGGTGTGCGCAACGTTGGCCACTTGCTGAACGACGTTGAGCTCGCACAGCCGGTCGACCTGCTCTTCCTCGGTCGGCAGCTTGGCCAGTTCTTCACGTTTTTCGTAGTACAGGTCACGGATCGAGCGCAGCCAGCCATCGATCAGACCGAACTGGCGATCCTGCATCGAGGCGCGCACACCGCCGCAGCCATAGTGGCCGGTAACCAGGATGTGTTTGACCTTGAGCACATCAACCGCGTACTGGATCACCGACAGGCAATTGAGGTCGGTGTGCAGCACCACGTTGGCGACGTTGCGGTGTACGAACAGATCGCCCGGCAGCATGCCGACGATCTCGTTGGCCGGCACCCGTGCGTCGGAGCAGCCGATCCACAGATATTCCGGGGTCTGCTGGCGCGCCAGCTTGGCGAAGAAATCCGGGTCTTCCTTGGTGATCGCGTCAGCCCAACGCTCGTTGTTATCAATCAGGTCTTGTAAGTCGTGCATGGTTAAGGCCTCAAGAAAGATGCGCAGGTATGACAGACGGCCGCCCGTCGGGGTCACGCAAGAACCGCAGGTGTTTTTCTTTGGAATTCTCGGGTGCCCGGTGAGTCCACTCAGTAAGGCCCACTGTATGAGGATTTGCCATGACTGATTCACGACGTCCGTTCGATGCGGTGCAACCGGAACCCATCGATGACAACGAAGACCGCATGGGCTCGGTGCATGAGCTGGATTTCGATGAAGAAGAACCCAGCGCGAAAATCGGCGACGAGATTCCGGAACGTGAACGCGAGCAACTGATGCCCGCTGAACGGGTGCGCGAGGCCGGGCTTACCGGTGCATCGACGGCTGATCATGAACCGACCGACGATGACTTGAGCCCGGAAACACTGATTCACGAGGATGGCGCACGCGATGCCGAAGAGGCTGGCGAGGGCAATCAGGCCGATTGGGATCTGAGCATTGTCGATGAGGATGACATCGGCGGCGGCAATGGTCTGGATGAGGCGGAGCTGGCGCGGCGAGATCCGCTGGATGGCAATCGCTGATCTGTATTGCCTGTAAGGACGCCTTCGCGAGCAAGCCCGCTCCCACAGGGAATTGAGACTCGGCTCAAAACCAATGTGGGAGCGGGCTTGCTCGCGAAGCTTTTAAACAAGATCAGTCGACCAGGGTGCAGGCCATCACTACGGCGTCTTCGCGCCCGCCCACCGCCGGATAATAATCGCGACGCCGGCCAATCTCATTGAAACCATAGCGCTCATACAACTTGAACGCTGCGGTATTGCTGTCGCGCACTTCCAGGAAGCATTCCCGGGCAGAGGCCGCATATGCCCGCGACATCAGATGCTCGAGCAGCGTCAGCCCCAGCCCCCGTCCCTGATTCTCCGGTTTGACCGTGATATTCAGCAGATGCGCCTCGTCGAGAATGATCTGCACCACCCCGTGGCCGACCTGCTGCTGGCCTTCGAACATCAGCCAGATCTGGTACTTGCCCAGCCCGTCGAGAAAAATCCCGCGGGTCCAGGGATGGCTGTACGCCGCGTATTCGATCTTCAATACCGCGTCCAGGTCCGCCTCGGTCATCGGGCGGAACGATACAGCTTCACTCATTCGATGGTTTCCAGCGCGCCATCAGCCGACGCATGGCTTGCCACACAGCGGCCTTGCGCTGTGGCTCTTCCATTAACAATTCCAGACCGGGGATGGCCCATGCCAGGCCCAGGCCTTCGATCTGCAATTCACTATTGAACGCTTCGGCGTCCGCTTCACCGGCAAAGCGTATTGCCGGAAGGCCGATCAGCCACAGGCAGGCGCAGGGTGCCGCTTCCATCTGTACCGAGAGGAAACCCTGAACAAAGTCGCGCGCCGCTTCCGGGCCCTGATCCATGGTGCCGCGGTTCAGCCACGGCCAGCGCACCGGCTCGCCGACGATTTGTGGCGCATCCGGCAGACCGGCGGCGCGCAACATGTCTTTAAGCAGCAGATAGGCCGGATCGCGGCTCTGGAACGCTTCGCCTGTGGGTAACTCGACCAGCAGCAGGCAAGCCCCGGCGCGCAGCAACTGCAGGGCAAAACGCGGTGGCGGCACGGGCGCGGGTCTGGCGACAACTGGCGCCTCCTCGACCTCTTCCACCGGTTTGGCGCCATTGCGGGTACTGGCGAGCGACGGGCGCGGCACTTCGATCTTCGGCCGTTCGACCGGACGGGCGGCAGGCTGCACCGGAGCTTCGGCCTGCACAACCGGCATCACCACGACCTCTGGCTCAGGCTCGTGCATGTCCAGCAGCTCGGGCCGCGACGGGGCGGCGAAAGGCAATTCGGTGCGCGGCAGCCAGTTGACCACCTGCATGGCGTTCAAATAGGCGCGGCGGCGGGACTCGATAAGCAAAGGGTCGGCCACTTGTGGATAACTGAAGTGGGCTGATTCTACAGCCCTTCGTTCAAGATCGCTTGCTGTTGATCGATAGCCTTTACCTGGGCTCGCTCCCTGAGAAAATGCGACAGCCCGTCCCGAGAGTGAATCGCATCCCTCGTGATGCAGTACAATCGCGGCTTTTAATCGCCAACCAGCCGGCCATTCCGATGATCGAACCCAAGCGCGTCTTGCGCGCCCTCGCTGAACACTGGGCACTTCTGGAGCCACTGTGCGAGCACTTCGACCAAGGCACCCTGAGCCTCAACGAACTGCGCACGCAACTGGCCGCCCAACAACTGGACAGCACGCCGCAGGACATCACCAGCCTGCTCGACGTGTGGATTCGCCTGGACATTCTGGTGCCCGTGGCGAAAAGCCCGAACCGTTTCGAGCTCAACGCGCAGATCCACGACTTCCTCGCCTACCTGCGCCGTGAGCACCGTCTGGGCCTGTGCCTGGAAATCGAAGCCTACTTGCGTCACCTCGAACGTCTGGCCGGCTACATTCAGGACGCGTTCGATGTGCGCGACGGCAACGACCTCGCCCGTCAGCTGCGTTTGCTCGACATGCGCGTGCGCGACGTGCTGAAGAAACTCGACAACGACGAGCAGGCACTGGTCGCCGTGGCCGAACGGGCCAAGACCAGCGACCGGCAGATTCCGCTGCGTCAGCGATACGCCGAAGTGCTGGCGACCTGGGACGAATACGTCGAGCCGATGATCGACCTGGTGAACGCCGACGGCGCCTTCGAACAAGGCGTGCGCAAGGTCGAAACCGTGCTGCTGAAGATGCTCAGCGAACAGCAGCGCCTCGGCCATCTGGTCGATGACGACATGCTGCTGCGCACCCACGCGCGTATCCTCGAAATGCAGACCAGCGCCCAGTTGACCCTGCGCCACGCCCGCGAACTGCTGCTGCCGCTGCGTGAAGAAGCGCGCCGGCACAACGCCGTGACCCGTGGCGCCGCGCTGGCGCTGGCGGCGATTCGCCGCAAAGGCATCGACGCCGTGCCGCAAGCGGCGATGCCGCTGTTCACCCGGCCGCAAAGCACCTTCCTCGGCAGCGCCAGTCAGGTCGAGGCCTACGTCTACGCCTTGGCGCGTTTTGAGCCGAAACCGGCGCGTTTCCCCAAGGCGCACAAGCCCCAGAAATCCGGCGATGCGCCGCGTGCACCGCGCACCGTGCGCGAAATGGTCGAGCGTTGCGAAGAGTCCCTGCCGATGCCGGATCTGATGACCTGGTTGCTGGAGCAGGAACCGGACGGCGCCACCGACGAATTGCTGTACTGGTTCTCGCGTCTGTCGCGGGAAAAACGCTTCACCCGCGAGCGTCTGGAACGCCGCGAATACCACACTCACGAGCACCAGGTCAGCCTGCGCTCCTTCGCCCTGCTCTCGGCCCGCGACTCCGCCGCCGAGGATTCTGCGAGCATCCCCAATGCATCTTGATCTATCCGAACTGTCCCAACTGGCGCCGATCTTCCGCGAGCTGTTCAAGGGCTATCATGTCAGCCGCCGCGACCCGGAACTGTACGCGCAACTGTCAAACTTCCAGGATCAATACCGCACGCTGTTCAAGGCGCTGGGCTTCGAACTGGTCTGCGACACCCGTGGTTTCTACTACTTCGTGCCGGACATGGCCGCTGCGGCGGTGAACAAGACCGCTCAGCGCCTGGCGCTGTTCACCTTCATTCTCGTCGAGCATCTGGCCGATCAGGGCCGCGATCCGATCGCCGTGCTCGACGGCGGCAGCCTCGGCCGCGAAGAATTGCCGTCGCTGCTGGACAAATACCGCGACCTGTTCATCCAGGCCGAAGTGCAGACCGTCGAAGAACTCGAAGAAAAAATCATGCGCCGCATGACTCAGCTCGGTTTCGCCGGTGAAGAAAACGGCGTGTACCGTTTCCTGCCGCCGATGCACCGTTTCCTCGATGTGTGCCTGTCGGTGCAGCAAGACCGCGATCTGGCGGCCAGCGTACACAGCGTGCTGCCGCTGCCGGCACCGGTGCTGATCGACGAAGAGGCCGAAGCCAAATTCCTCGAGACCGACGATCCGCTCGATCTCAGCGAGTTTGAAGAAGAGAGCGAAGAAGACGCACTGGCCCGCGCCATTGCCGAAGAACAGGAGTCCGACGCATGAGCCAGGAACGCTACGGCATCCGCCGCTTTGCCCTTTTGAACACCGCCGGTTACAGCCTCGGTCTGTTCCCGCTGGAAGAACCGTTGTCGGTCTACGGCGCGAACAACCTCGGTAAATCCGCCTCGATCAACGCTCTGCAGTTCCCGATTCTGGCGCGCATGTCGGACATGAGTTTCGGCAAGTACAGCCTGGAACAATCGCGACGTTTCTACTTCGCCTCCGACACCAGTTATATCCTCGTCGAAGTCAATCTGCCCCACGGCCCGCACGTGATCGGTGTGGTCGGTCGCGGCCCGGGCGGTGGTTTCGGTCACCAGTTCTTCGCCTACGCCGGCAAGCTGGATCTGGCGCATTACCAGAAGAACGACACCTGCCTGCGTCAAAAAGAACTGTTCAGCAACCTTGAGAAAGAAGGCCTGAAAGCCTACGAACTCAAGCCTGATGAATTGCGTCGTTTGCTGGTGGGCGGGCACACCTCGATCCCGCTGGATCTGACCCTGATCCCGCTGCGCTCCACCAGCGAGCAGAGCCTGAAGACCTTCCGCGCGCTGTTCATCAACCTGCTGCACATGCGCGAAATCACTGCGGCCAAGCTCAAGCAGTTGTTCCTCGATGCCTTCGAGCACAGCCTGCGTTCCGGCAGCGTCGACTACATCGCCGCGTGCGAAGAAGCCTTCCGCGATGTGCGCCGGATGGAGCAGGACTACAACTCGCTGGTCGCTGCCGGCCCGCTGGTCGAAGCTCTGGCCAACGGCGTGAAACAGCGCGATGTGCTGCGTGGCAAACTGCATCGCCTGTCGCCGCTGCTCGACTCGTTGCTTGGCACCTGGTCGGACTACGCCACGGCGCGCAAGGAAGAGCTGACAATTCAGGCCGAGCACTACCGTCGCGAACAGGATGATTTGCAAAACGATCAGCGCGGCGGCACGCAGGAGCTGATGCGGCTGGAGCGGGAGATCTCCGGCATTCAGCGCTGGCTTGGCGAGTTGTCGGTACTGAAGAACCGCTTCGCGCTGGTCGATGACGTCAAAGTGCTGGAGCAACAGCTGCTCGCGGCCAAGGACGCGCACGACGAACTGGCCGGTGCGCTGGCACAGTCCCGGCAGTTCAGCGCCGAGGATCTGGAAGAGCGTCTGCGCGATCTGGAAAAACGTCTGAAGTCGGTGAAGCAGCAACTCGATCACGCCGACAACAACAGCTATGCGCGCCTGCGTGAGGAGTTCTCGCAGCAGGACGTCGAGCGCCTGATGCGCCTGTTCAACAGTGCGCTGTTCAGCCTGCCGCTGGGCGAGCACGGCATCACCCTCGACGAGGATGGCGAGTGGGTCAAATCGGTCGAGCTGATCCTCGATGGCTTCAAGGGCGAGCGCTTCGAAGTGCCGGGGCTGTCGATCGACATCTCGCACATCGAGCCGCCGGCCCTGCAAGCGCTGGCCGACCGCGCCGCGCTGCGTGACCAGAAAGAGCGTCTGGAAAAAGAGCTCAAGCAGCTCAAGACTCAGCAAGCCGTGGCCGCCGACCGCGCCGCGAGCAAGACCCAGACCGAAGCGCTGTACCAGCAAGTGCTGGATGCGCAGAAAGCCCTGGAAGATTTCCGTCGCACCCAGACCTTGAGCGCCGAAGAAGGCGACAAGCTTGAGCAACTGGCGCAGATGGAAGCCGCGCAGGACGAACTCAAGCGCTCCAGCGATGCGTTCACCGAGCGCGTCCAGCAACTGTCGGCCAAGCTGCAACTGGTCGGTCGGCAGATCGCCGACATGGAAGCCAAGCAGCGCACCCTCGACGACGCCCTGCGCCGCCGTCAGCTGCTGCCGGCAGATCTGCCGTTCGGTACGCCGTTCATGGATCCGGTCGACGATTCGATGGACAACCTGCTGCCGCTGCTCAACGACTATCAGGACAGCTGGCAAGGCTTGCTGCGCGCCGACGGTCAGATCGAAGCGTTGTACGCGCAGGTGCGCCTCAAAGGCGTGGCCAAGTTCGACAGCGAAGACGACATGGAGCGCCGTCTGTCGCTGCTGATCAACGCTTACGCGCACCGTACCGACGAAGCCCTGACGCTGGGCAAGGCGCGGCGTGCGGCGGTCACCGACATCGCCCGGACCCTGCGCAACATCCGCAGCGACTACGACAGCCTCGAGCATCAACTGGCGCTGTTCAACCGCGAGATCAACAAGCGTCAGGTGTCCAACCTGCAGAGCTTCCGCATCGTCCTGGCGCCGAACAAGGAAGCGCTCAAGCACATCGATCAGATCATCCACAGCGCCGGTCAGTACGAAGAAGGCGAAACCCTGTCGGTGTTCGATCTGAGCCAAAGCGCGGAACAGGACAACAAGAACGAAGAGGCCAAGGAGTACCTGGCGCGGCTGGTGGCGGCGAACCACAACCAGCTCGGCCTCAAGGACTTGTTCGAACTGGCGTTCGAGATCACCAAGGTCAACGGTCAGCCGGTGATTCACACCGACATCGACGGCGCGGCGTCCAACGGCACCACCATGACCATCAAGGCGCTGACCAACATGTACTTGTTGCTGCACCTGATGGATCGCGATCTGGCCGGTCGCGTGCGCCTGCCGTACTACCTCGACGAGGCGGCGGACATCGACGAGAAGAACCAGGCAGCGCTGCTGGAAACCAGCCTGCAATTGGGCTTCGTGCCGATTCTGGCGAGTGTGAAGCCGCAAGTCTGCGCCAGTGTCGCCATCGACCTGGAGGGCGGCAGCGGCCCGGCGGGGATCTACATCGACGAGGCGGACTGGAAGTACATCCGCCGGCATGATGTGGTGAAGGCCACCGTCAATGTGCAAGCCGATGAGCCGGAGCTGGATGAGGTTTGATCGACTTTAGCTGAAAACCAAAAAGGGCCGCGATCTGTTGGGATCGCGGCCCTTTTTTATGGCTGGGGATTTGTCCTGACCTTTGAGGCCTCTTCGCGAGCAGGCTCGCTCCCACAGGAATTAGCGTCGAACTTGATTTTTGTGTACACCACCCATCCACTGTGGGAGCGAGCCTGCTCGCGAAGGCGTCCTCCCAGACGCCACATCAACTCCGGATTACTTACCGAGCGAAATCTTCGGCGCCCAGGTCAGCCACTCATCCTCGAACTTGTCGAACAACGGGAACGTCTGCTCAGCCCGTGCCGGGGTGCCCATGCGCTCACCGTCCGGCGTAGCAAAGGCGATACCACCCTGAATCGCCGTCTCCAGCGACTCCGTGCGTACCGTCAGACCATTGAACAGACCGATGTCGAAACCGACACCGCTGGTGTTCCAGAATCGGCTGCCGCTGCGCACCAACGGCGCGTATTTCGGCTCGATCAAAATATGCACCAACACGCGATCAGCAGTCTGGCCCAGTTCATAACCGGTGACCTTGCCCACGGTGATTTCGCGGTAGGTCACGGGTACGCCCGGTTTCAGCGAGCCACGGCGCGCGGCGCTCAACACCAGACTCAAGCCAGCCTCCTGCTTGCTCACTTCCGGCGGACTGGCCAGCGCAACGAAGTTCTTCTGCGGGCCGAGATTTTTCGCCGCCGGCTGCACTTCCACATATTGCCCGGTGACCAGGGTTTCCAGATTCTGGGTCTTGATCAGCCCCAACTCCGGCTTGACCACCCAGAACTGACTGCCGACCCGCGCAATGCGCTCCGGTACTTCGGTGATCCGCGCGGTAATCATCACGGCTTGCAAATCGTCGGTCAGATCGACGTCTTCAATCTTGCCGACATCCAGGCCTTTGAAACGAATCGGTGTGCCCGGACGCAAACCATCGGCGCGGTCGACCTTGATCGTCACCAGCGTGCCTTTCTGGTTGGCTTCATCATGGTTGGCGAACAGACGGAAGCGTGGAATACGCTTTTGCAGCGGCGCCTTGGCTTGCGGTGTTTCGAAAGCAATACCGCCGGCCATCAATGTCTGCAAAGACTCGCTCTTCACTTGAATACCACCTGTCAGACCACCGGTGAGGGTGATGCCGCTGACATTCCAGAAGCGTGTCGACGCGTTGACCAGGTTTTCGTACTCCTTCTCGATATGCACGCCGATGACGATTTGCTTTTTGGTCTTGGAGAACTGATAGCTCTGTACCGAACCGACCTTGACCTGTTTGTACAGAATCGGACTGCCGACTTCGATCGAACCGAGAACATCGGTGAACAGCACCAGGTGCAGACCCGGCGAACGCAGATCCAGCGGCGGCGCTTTTGGCCGCGCCTCGAATTCGCGTTTCGGCGCGGCACCTTTGTCGCCCGGACGCACGGCAATGTAGTTACCTTTCACCAACGCTTCGAGTCCGGTGATACCGGCCAGGGAAATCGACGGTTTGACCACCCAGAACTGCGTGCCTTCGACCAGATAGTCTTCGGCCAGAGGATCCAGCGTCAGCTCGGCCGTGGCGCTGTTCAGATCCGGATCGATTTTCAACGCTTTCATGTTGCCGACCTGAATGCCTTTGTACATCACCGGCGTACGGCCGGCCTGCAAGCCTTCGAAGTCACTGAGTTTGACCTTGACCCGAATACCGGCAGCGGCGGCGTCGAAGTCCTCATAGAGACGGAACGGCAGGCTTGGATCGGTGGGCGGACTGTCCTTGCGATTCTCTGGTGTGGCGAAGGCGATACCCCCGGCGACGATGCTCGCCAGAGATTCGCTGCGTACCTTCACCCCGGACAGGTTGGCGTCGATGCTGATGCCGCTGGCATTCCAGAAACGTGTGTGTTTGCGCACCAGTTTGGCGTAGGTCGGCTCGATGAACACTTTGAGCTCAACGGTACTCTGGTCTTCAGACAGCACGTAGCTTTTGATCTGACCGACTTTGATCTGCTTGTAGAACACCGGACTGCCGCGGTTCAGCGAACCGAGGCGATCGGCCTTGATCGTCAGGTGCAGGCCGGGCTTGGAGTCCGATAGCGGCGGCTCTTCGGCCAGCGCCTTGAACTTGCGGGTCGGCTCGCCTTCACCGGGACTGATGGCCACGTAGTTACCTGAAACCAGGGTTTCCAGACCGGTGATGCCGGCCAGGGTCACGCTCGGTTTCACCAGCCAGAAGCGCGTGCTGGTCTTGAGGTATTGCTCGACGTCCTTGTTCATCTCAACGGTGGCAATCACCCCTTTGGAATTGCCCTCGTCATCAAGTTTGAGCGTCTTCACCTTACCCACCGGCATGCCCTTGTAGACCACTTCGGTCTTGTTGGCCTGGATGCCTTCACCGCTTTCGAAACGCACCTGAATCTCGATACCGGTTTCGTTATAGGCACGCCAGCCGAGCCAGCCACCGATGATCAGGGCAATCAGAGGCAGTACCCAAATGGCAGACCAGTTCGAGGCCGGTCGGGTTTTCGCTACAGGCAAATCAGTCATGGTCGTCGTCCGACTCCGTGTTATCCCAAATCAGTCGGGGATCGAAAGTTACTGCGGCAAGCATCGTCAGAATCACCACACTGGCGAAGGCGATGGCGCCAAGGTTGGCTTCGACACTGGCAAGCCGGCCGAAGTTGACGACCGCCACCAGAATGGCGATCACAAAGATATCGAGCATCGACCAGCGACCGATGAACTCGATGAAGCGGTACATCCAGATCCGCTGCCGCGCGGACAACGGCTGACGCCGCTGCACCGAAAACAGCAGCAGCGCGATGCCCACCAGTTTGAAGGTCGGCACCAGAATACTGGCGATGAACACCACGGCGGCAATCGGGATCATGCCGTGCTGCACCAACTGGATCACGCCGGACATGATGGTGCTGGGATCGCCCTGCCCCAGCGAACTGACCGTCATGATCGGCAACACATTGGCCGGGATGTAGATAATCGCAGCCGTGATCAGCAGGGCCCAGGTTCGGACCAGGCTGTTAGGACGACGAGCGTGAACCAGCGCACCGCAGCGGGTGCAGGTCTGCTCGTCAGTGTCCGCATCCTGTCTGTTCAATTCATGACATTCGGTACAGATCAGAATGCCCGCATCAATCGCCCGCATGGGCATCCCCTCCTGATAACGCCTGCCAGATCTGATGCGGTGACATCACCACTTCCAGCCAGACCTGAACCAACAACAAACCGATGAAACACGCCAGACCGAGGCCGACGGTGATGGCCGCCATGTCCGCCAGTTTGACGATCGCCACGAGGACACCCATGAGGTAGACCTCGAGCATTCCCCAGTCTTTGAGGTGGTGATAAATGCGGTAGAGCAATAAGCCGTAACTGCGTCCGACGTTGAATCGAATCGTCAGCAAAACGAATAACTGGCACAGCAACTTCAGCAACGGAATAGCCATACTGCACAGGAATACAACGATCGAAACGCCCTGCATGTCCGTATTGAACAAGCCGAGCACGCCGCTCCAGACCGTATCCTGCGAAGATTGTCCGAGGATATTGAGTTGCATGATGGGTAAAAAGTTTGCCGGGATGTACAGCAATAATGCTGCGATCACCAAGGCAAGGCTGCGCTGCACCACATTATGGCGATGGGCGTACAACTCGTAACCGCAGCGCGGGCAGAGTGCTTTCTCGCCATGGGCAAGCTTGGGCTTGCGCATCAGCAGGTCGCACTCATGACAGGCCACCAAGTCTTCCAGCGGTAAATCTGACAGCCCTTGGGCGTCAACCGGATCTGACATAAAGGCTCTGACTCCGAAAAAGATGGGGGTTATTCTAGTGTTCTGATTCGAAAATAACTGTGCAAAATTGTTCGCTGCCTAAGTAAAAATACTTTCCTGCGGGCAAAACAAAACCCCAACTGCTTTCGCAATTGGGGTTTCGGAATTTAATCTTGACGATGA
>NZ_JBYSZP010000022.1:0-89168 GCF_058787295.1 Pseudomonas sp. FW305-3-2-15-E-TSA4
GCTCCGCCTTTTTCCGGTATCCATTGAATCCTCCTGAAGATTGGTCAGAAGGTGTAAACCTTATTCAGGACGCGACAACACCCACAAAAAAGCCGCCCCTAAGAGGCGGCTTTTTCATTCACCAGAACTAAATCTTACAACTTAGGCCCGGCAGCCTTGATCGCATCGCTCACTTCGAACTTCTTGAAGTTCTCGATGAACAGACCGGCCAGCGCCTTGGCCGCTTCGTCGTAGGCAGCTTTGTCAGCCCAGGTGTTGCGTGGGTTGAGCAGGTTGGTTTCAACGCCCGGTACGGCCAGTGGCACGTCGAGGTTGATGGTGTCCAGGTGCTCGGTGGCGGCACCGATCAGCGCGCCGCTCTGGATCGCTGCGATCACCGCACGGGTGGTCGGGATGTTGAAGCGTTTGCCGACGCCATAGCCACCGCCGGTCCAGCCGGTGTTGACTAGGTAGACCTTGGAGCCGAAGCCGCGGATGCGCTTGATCAGCAGTTCAGCGTATTCGCCAGCCGGACGCGGGAAGAACGGTGCGCCGAAGCAGGTGGAGAAGGTCGACTTGATGCCGCTGCCCGAACCCATTTCAGTCGAGCCCACCAGCGCGGTGTAGCCGGACAGGAAGTGATAGGCCGCTTGTTCTTCATTGAGGATCGACACTGGCGGCAGCACGCCGGTCAGGTCGCAGGTCAGGAAGATCACCGCGTTTGGCTCGCCGCCCAGGTTCTTCTCGGAACGCTTGGCAACGTGCTCCAGCGGGTAGGCCGCGCGGCTGTTCTGGGTCAGGCTGACATCGGCGTAGTCGGCATGCTTGGCGTCGTCGATGACCACGTTTTCCAGCACAGCGCCGTGCTTGATGGCTTTCCAGATGACCGGCTCGTTCTTCTCCGACAGGTCGATGCACTTGGCATAGCAACCGCCTTCGATGTTGAACACCACGCCTTCGCCCCAGCCGTGTTCGTCGTCACCGATCAGGTAACGGCTTTCGTCGGCCGACAGGGTGGTTTTACCGGTGCCCGACAGACCGAAGAACAGGGTCACGTCGCCTTCTTCGCCGATGTTGGCAGCGCAGTGCATTGGCAGCACGTCAGCGGCCGGCAGCAGGAAGTTCTGCACGGAGAACATGGCTTTCTTCATTTCACCGGCGTAACGCATACCGGCGATCAGCACTTTCTTCTGCGCGAAGTTGATGATCACGCAACCGTCGGAGTTGGTGCCGTCACGCTCAGGCACGCACTCGAAGTTGGCCACGTTGAGCACTTGCCACTCGTCACGACCGGCCGGGTTGTACTGGGCCGGGTTGATGAACAGGCAACGACCGAACAGGTTCTGCCAGGCAGTCTGGGTGGTCATTTTGACGGCCAGGTAGTGATCTTCAGCCGCACCTACATGCACGTGGGAAACAAAGTGCTCTTGCGCGTTGTTGAACGCCTCGACACGAGCCCACAGCGCGTCGAACTTGTCGGCCGGGAACTTGCGGTTGATCGGGCCCCAGGCGATAGCGGCCTGGGTGGAAGGCTCTTCAACGATGAAACGATCGACTGGCGAACGGCCGGTGCGATGACCGGTGCGGACTACCAGAGCGCCGGTATCGGCAAGCTCGCCCTCACCGCGTTGCAGGGCTTCTTTAACCAGATCATCAACACTCAGATCGGTGTACACGGCGTTATTGGCTTGCGTCATGAGGTTCCCCGTCGGCCAGTGGCCGAGTGTGCTCCAAACGTTTTGTAGTAGAAAGTCGTGCACTACTACCGCGAAAAAAGTGGGCCGGATTATGCCAGAAAAGCCCAAAAAGAGTAGGGTCCTCCCGTCGTAACGGCGAAATTCCGTCGTTACGCAGTGAATTTACCTGCGCTGAACCGTTTTAGTGCCGGGTATCTGACGGCGTGTCGACGCCTGCGCCAGCGAACAATTGAGCAATATCGGCCGCATCAAACAGGTAACGCTGGTTGCAGAACTGGCAATCGATCTCGACTTCACCACCGCGCTCAGCCACCAGTGCCTGCGCATCTTCCAGACCCAGACTGACCAGCGCATTGCCTGAGCGTTCCCGCGAGCAGCTGCAACGGAAGCGCAGGTTCTGCACATCGAACAGGCGCACCTGTTCTTCGTGGTAGAGGCGATGCAGGACGGTTTCGTTGTCCAGGCTGAGCAATTCATCGGCAGTCAGGGTGCTGGCCAGGGCGGTGATGTGCTGCCAGCTGGCAGCGCGGTCTTCTTCGTCTTTCAGGCGGTCGGCCGGTAGTTGCTGCAGCAGCATGCCACGGGCACGACGGCCGTCGGCGAACAGCTTGAAGCGCGTGCCGACCTGTTGCGACATGACGAAATAGTTGGTGAAGCACTCAGACAGGGTTTCGCCGTCGAGATCGACGATGCCCTGGTAACGCTGGCCGATCGTCGGGTCGACGGTCAGGGTCAGGTCACCGCCCGGCATCAGGTCGGCAAGCGTGGCATCCGCAGCGATCTGCTCGGCGTTGTATCGCGCCAGACCACGGATCTCGCGCTCGCTGGAGCATTCGATCATCAGCAGCGGAATCGGCCCTTCAGAGCGTGCCTGCAAAATCAGCAAGCCGTCGAACTTCAGGGTGCCCACGAGCAGCGAGGCGGCCGCCATCAGTTCGCCCAGCAACTGCGCGACCGGCTCCGGGTACGGGTGCTTGGCGAGGACTTCGGCGTAGCTGCGTTCAAGCGCAACCAGTTCGCCGCGCGTGTCGCTGTCATCGAAGATGAAACGTTGAGTGAAATCGGTATCCGCTAGGTCGGTCATAATTTTGGGTATCTGAATGTGGTGACAAAATGGTTACAAGACGTGAAAATTTGCGCTTCTTGGCACTCTTTTTGGTGCCAGCGCTAAGCCATGGGAGGCATTTTATGAACAATCCGGGTTTGTTCCAATCAAGGTGGAACCTCGGCCGGCTGGTTCTGTGCAACGTAGTGCCACTGGCGCTACTGGCTTTCTGGTTATGGCCTACGGGCAACTCGCTGTGTGTGATTTTCGACGAGTGGCTGTTCCGCTCGCTCAATGCACCACTGGCCAGCAACCCCATATGGCTCCACATCTGGGCAATTGCAAGTCTGCGTCCGTTCGACATCGTCGTCGGACTGATTCTGCTGACGCTGCTGATCAAGGGTGACTGGGTGTTCAAGGCGATTGATGTACGTCGCGCCTTCTTCGGTTTTTTCTCGATTCTGCTGCTGATGGTGGTGATTCGCGCGCTGTTTTCCAAATTCGCCGATCACATGGACTGGCAGCACAGCAGCCCATCGATGGTGCTGGAAGGCGCGGTGCACCTGAGTGACTACTTCCCGCATCTGGAAAAAGCCTGGGAACTGAAGGATCGCTCGAGCCAGAGCTTCCCCGGTGACCACGCTTCGGTGTTGCTGATCTGGGCGCTGTTCATGGGGGTCTTCAGTCGCTCAGTCGGCCAGTTCCTGACGATCTGGGGCCTGGCGTTGCTGTTCATGCTGCCACGTCTGGTGGCCGGCGCGCATTGGGGCCAGGACGATTACATCGGCGGCATGCTGCTGGCGGTGTGGGCGTTGGGTTGGGGTTACTACACACCGTTCGCTTATCACGCCGCCAACTTCTGGCTGAAGGTGACTGCGCCGATTTTCGCTTTGCTGGGCAAGCTGCCGCTGGTTTCGCGGATGAGTGTGGTGTCTGCCCGTTAATGGGTTGAATGCTGAAAAGATCGCAGCCTGCGGCAGCTCCTACATGTGAATACATTTTCCTGTAGGAGCTGCCGCAGGCTGCGATCTTTTTATTCGTGGCTGTTCCCACGAAATTTAAACAGATCCCGCCGCTGCTTCTTGCTCGGTTTGCCGTCGGTACTCACACCTAACGCCCCGGCCTTGCGCATCGCCGCTGCCGCTTCACGTTTGGCAATACTCGCCTCGGTCTCGGTATACAGCGTCTGCGCCTCGGGTGCGCCGCGACGTACGATCGACAAGGCTTCAACCCTCACCGTGCGCTCTTCAAAGCCGGTACGAATCTCGAATTCATCGCCAATGCGTGGCTCTTTGCCAGGCTTGCAGCGGTCGCCTCGGCAATGCACCTTGCCACTTTCGATGGCCGCTTTGGCCAGGGCCCGGGTTTTATAAAAGCGCGCCGCCCACAACCACTTGTCGAGACGGACCTTGTCGTCCTCTTCGCTTTTTTGTGCCATGGAATTTCCTCATTCTGAAATATTGATGAACTGTACTACCGTTTCTGTCGTGCCATGAATGACCCCGTCCCGGATTAGAATGCACACCAGCCGACACCTGCTTGAGGGGTCGGCGATCCGGGCCGTAGATATCTGTCGCCTTTTAACCCTTATTCTGCGTGAATACCGCGAATTCGGCCGCACGCGGCCCGAGCGGTTTCTGCCGGCTGAGCACCTTTGAAGACATTTGACCATTTGACCGTTGTCGGTCTGCGCGAGTGGGTGGCGCTCCCTGATCTGGGAGTCGCCGGCCTGCGGGCGAAAATCGATACCGGCGCCAGCACCTCCAGCCTGCATGCCACCGACATCGAGCCGTTCGAACGCGACGGCGAGAAGTGGGTGCGTTTCACCGCGCACCTGGGCACGGTGGTGCAGTTACGTCACCGGCGCTGCGAAGCGCCGCTGGTTACGCGCAAAACCATTAAAAGCTCCAACGGCCAGGCGCAGGTGCGCTATGTGATCAGCACCACCCTGGCCCTCGGTGATCGGGTCTGGGCAGTCGAGTTCACCCTCGCCTGCCGCAAGTCCATGCGCTATCGCCTGTTGCTCGGTTCCAAAGCCCTGATCGATGGCCAACTGGTGGTCAATCCGGGCATCAAATATGTACAAGACAAGCCGGTGTTCCCGGTATCTACCTCCTCCACAGGTGTTGCATGAAGATCGCTGTGCTGTCGCGGAATCCGCGTCTGTATTCCACCCGTCGTCTGGTCGAGGCCGGCACCGAGCGCGGGCATGAAATGGTGGTGATCGACACTTTGCGCGCCTACATGAACATCGCCAGCCACAAGCCGCAGATCCACTATCGCGGCAAGCCGCTGGAAGGCTTCGATGCGGTAATCCCGCGGATCGGTGCGTCGGTGACGTTCTATGGCTGCGCGGTGTTGCGCCAGTTCGAAATGATGGGGGTGTTTCCGCTCAACGAATCGGTGGCCATCGCCCGCTCGCGGGACAAACTGCGTTCGCTGCAACTGCTGTCGCGGCGTGGCATCGGCCTGCCGGTCACCGGCTTCGCTCACTCGCCGGATGACATTCCCGACCTGATCGACATGGTCAACGGGGCGCCGCTGGTGATCAAGGTATTGGAAGGCACTCAGGGCATCGGCGTGGTGCTGTGCGAAACCGCGACCGCAGCCGAATCGGTGATCGAGGCGTTCATGGGCCTGAAGCAGAACATCATGGTTCAGGAATACATCAAGGAAGCAGGCGGTGCGGACATCCGCTGCTTCGTGGTCGGCGACAAGGTGATCGCAGCGATGAAGCGTCAGGCCAAGCCTGGGGAATTCCGCTCCAACTTGCACCGTGGCGGCAGCGCCAGCCTGATCAAGATCACCCCGGAAGAACGCATGACCGCGTTGCGCGCGGCCAAGGTCATGGGGCTGGCCGTGGCGGGTGTGGATATCCTGCGTTCGAACCACGGGCCGCTGGTGATGGAAGTGAACTCGTCGCCGGGCCTGGAAGGGATCGAGACCACCACCGGCAAGAACGTGGCGGGGATCATCATCGAACACCTTGAGAAGAATGGCGGGCCGAATATGACCCGGACCAAAGGCAAAGGCTAAAGCGAGGAGCAAGAGCCCTCACCCTCACCCTCTCCCAAAGGGAGAGGGGACTGATTGGGGGATGCTTAAAAGATACGTCGACCTGATCCTACTGTGCCGAATCCGCAATCGCCCCAGTCTTTCAGGTCGATGTATGACGCCAGACACCTCGGTCAGCTCCCTCTCCCTCTGGGAGAGGGCTGGGGTGAGGGTTTTATGGTTTAAACGGCATCCCGAGGCAACATCAACCCCAGCGGTAACCTGACTCGCGCTTCCAGTCCGCCCCCGGAGCGGTTGCGCAGCTCGACATTGCCGCCATGCATCGAAGCAATCCGCTTCACGATCGCCAACCCCAGCCCGGTACCTTTCCCGCCCCGGGCACGATCGCCACGGGTGAACGGGTTGAAGATCGCCTCAAGCTCCGACGGATCGATCCCCGCGCCACGGTCCATCACGCTCAGCACCACATACGGCGCGCTGGTATCACCGGACACATAAGCCGCGACCTCGACGCCGCTGCCGGCATGGTTCAGGGCGTTGCCGATCAGGTTGTTCAGCAGGCGTTTCATCGACACCCGGCGCAGCGGAAACGGCTGGATCGGTTCCAGACGCAGACGCACTTTCTCTTCGCTCTGGTTGTACGGCGCGGCCACTTCACGCACCAGATCGCTCAGATCGACTTCCTCCACCGACTCGTCACGACCGTCGCGAATGAACGCGAGGAACTGATCGAGAATCGCGTCCATGTCTTCGATGTCGCGCACCATGTCGTCGGTCAAATCGTTGCGATCGCCCATCAGTTCCAGCGACAGACGCAAGCGGGTCAACGGTGTGCGCAAGTCATGGGAGACCCCCGCCAGCATCAGCTCACGCTCGCGACCGGCCTGTTCGACGTCTTCGGCCATCTGGTTGAAGGCGCGATACACCTCGGTCATCTCGCTCGGTGTGTCGCTGATCGGCAGGCGCACGCTGCGACCCTGACCGAGTTGCCGCGCGGCATATACCAGACGTTTCAACGGCTGGTTGAGCTGACTGACGAAAATCCATGCAGAGGCGGTGGACAGCAAACCGATGGCGAGGAACCAGCCGAGTACGTTCCAGATTTTCTGCCCGCGCAGCGGATGCGGGTACAGCGGCACTTTCAGCCAACCGTCGCCGAGGCTTGGCGCACGCACCCACAGCGCCGGCGGCGAGTGCATGCGCAAACGCACTTCGGTGTCGGCGCCCAGCTCCGCCTGCATCTGCCGCTGATAGATTTCACTGTACGGCCAGTGCTGCTCGCCCTCCGGCACTCCGGCGCCGACCACCCGGATCAGGGTCGCGGCATCGGCGATCTTCGCGCGGTTTTCTTCATCAGCCGCCCAATAGGCGCGCAGCGTCAGGGCGACGCCGTGGCTGTATTGGCGATCCACCAGCACGTCCTCGTTCATCAACAGATAAACCAGGGTCAGCGCCTTGGAAAACAGCACGACGATGAGCACCAGCCAAAGGGTGCGGGAGAAAAAACTTTGGGGGAACCAGACGGGGGTTTTCATCGATAACCGTTACACACTTGCAGGAGCGAGCCATGCTCGCATATTGCGGATTGCGAGTCTGCGTAGAGGGTCGATCAACCCGATCGGCGCAGACCCGCTCCTACAAATCGCCGATCACTTGGTGGCGGCGCCGTCCGGTACGAACACGTAGCCCACACCCCAGACAGTCTGGATATAGCGTGGTTTCGACGGATCCGGCTCGATCATCCGGCGCAGGCGGGAAATCTGCACGTCGATGGAACGCTCAAGGGCATCCCACTCGCGACCACGGGCCAGGTTCATCAGTTTGTCGCGGGTCAGCGGCTGACGCGCGTTCATTACCAGCGCCTTGAGTACCGCAAACTCACCGGTGGTGAGCATGTGCACTTCTTCGCCACGTTTCAGTTCGCGGGTCGCCAGCGACAGCACGTAATCACCGAAGGTGACGTTTTCGTCTTCGCTGCCCGGCGCGCCCGGCACCGGTGCGGCCTGACGCCGCAGAACGGCTTTGACCCGTGCCATCAGCTCGTCCGGGTTGAACGGCTTGGCCAGATAGTCATCGGCGCCCAGTTCCAGGCCCTTGATGCGGCTCATCTCATCGCCCTTGGCGGTGAGCATGATGATCGGAATCTGATTGTTCGCCGCCCGCAGGCGACGGCATGCGGTCAGGCCGTCTTCGCCCGGCAGCATCAGGTCGAGGACGACCAGATTGAACACTTCACGCGACAGCAGACGGTCCATTTGCTCGGTGTTCGGTACGGCACGGGCGCGGTAGCCCTTGCTGACGAAAAAGCGTTCCAGCAGGCTGCTCAGCCCCGGATCGTCGTCAACAATTAGAATTTTTTCGCCTTCAGCATTGTTTGCAGTGCTGCTCATTGGATGCTCCTTTTAGCTCGGCGCGCATTATGGCGTAGCTGCCGTTATACGCACCGTGTGCATTGTTAGCAGATTTTTCCTTCACTGCCAGAAAACCGGGGTTTCTACCTACAGACTGCTACACCCCCGAATGACAGAACGCTGGTTATAATGCGCGGCGTTTTGTGCCAGGCAACGTCTGAATCGTTACCGCAGGTGGCCGCGATATTTTCCGGGCCTGCGCAGTAATTATTCGATTTCACGGGTCAATGGGGTGCCTTTTGACCCAGGCAGCGGCAATTTTCTAGCCGCTCAACCAGACTCCGGGCCTTTATTTCCGTGCCTGCGAGCCTGCTTTCACAATATGTCAGGTGGTTTTATGGACAGCATCAACAGCCGCATCGCCGAGGAACTCGGCGTACGCCCGCAACAGGTCGAAGCGGCCGTCGCGCTACTCGATGAAGGCTCTACCGTTCCCTTCATCGCCCGTTACCGGAAAGAAGTCACCGGCAGCCTCGATGACACCCAGTTGCGTCATCTGGAAGAGCGTCTGCGCTACCTGCGAGAACTCGACGAACGGCGCATCAGCATCCTCGCCAGTATCCAGGAGCAGGGCAAACTCACCCCTGCCCTCGAACGCGACATCAAGCTCGCCGACACCAAGACCCGCCTCGAAGACTTGTACCTGCCGTACAAGCAGAAGCGCCGCACCAAGGGCCAGATTGCCCTGGAAGCCGGCCTCGGCGAGTTGGCCGATGGCCTGTTCAACGACCCGAACCTGACGCCAGAAACCGAAGCCGCACGCTTCGTCGACGCCGAGAAAGGCGTAGCCGACGTGAAAGCTGCGCTGGAAGGCGCCAAGTACATCCTGATGGAGCGTTTCGCCGAAGACGCCAGCCTGCTGGAAAAGCTGCGCAACTTCCTCAAGCAGGAAGCGACCATCAGCGCCCGCGTGATCGCCGGCAAGGAAGAAGAAGGCGCGAAGTTCCGCGATTACTTTGAACACGACGAGCCGCTGAAAAGCATGCCGTCGCACCGCGCACTCGCGATTTTCCGTGGCCGCAACGAAGGAATTCTCAGCTCCGCGCTGAAAGTCGGCGACGAACTGCCGGGCACCATGCACCCGTGCGAGGGCATGATCGGCCAGCAATTCGGCATCCAGAACCAGAACCGCCCCGCCGACAAATGGCTCGGCGAAGTGGTGCGCTGGACCTGGAAGGTCAAGCTTTACACCCACCTCGAAACCGACCTGCTCGGCGAACTGCGCGACAGTGCCGAAACCGAGGCGATCAACGTCTTCGCCCATAACCTGCACGACCTGTTGCTGGCCGCTCCGGCCGGCCCGCGCGCCACCCTGGGCCTCGACCCGGGCCTGCGTACCGGCTGCAAGGTCGCGGTGGTCGACTCCACCGGCAAGCTGCTCGATCACGCCACGGTTTACCCGCACGTGCCGCACAACAAATGGGATCAGACCATCGCGATTCTGGCCGCCCTGTGCGCCAAGCACTCGGTTGACCTGATCGCCATCGGCAACGGCACCGCCAGCCGCGAAACCGACAAACTGGCGATCGAGCTGATCAAAAAATACCCAGCAATGAAGATGACCAAGGTCATGGTCTCCGAGGCCGGTGCATCGGTGTACTCGGCGTCGGAACTGGCGGCCAAGGAATTCCCGGATCTGGACGTGTCGATCCGTGGCGCGGTGTCCATCGCCCGTCGTCTGCAGGATCCACTGGCCGAACTGGTGAAGATCGATCCGAAATCCATCGGTGTCGGCCAGTACCAGCACGACGTGTCGCAGTTGAAACTGGCGCGTGGTCTGGATGCGGTGGTCGAGGACTGCGTAAACGCCGTCGGCGTCGATGTGAACACCGCCTCGGTGGCCTTGCTGGCGCGGATCTCCGGCCTCAACGCGACCTTGGCGCAGAACATCGTCGCTCACCGTGACGAGCACGGCGCCTTCAAAACCCGTGCGGCACTGAAAAAAGTTGCGCGTCTGGGCGAGAAAACCTTCGAACAGGCCGCAGGCTTCCTGCGCGTGATGAATGGCGACAACCCGCTCGATTCCTCGGCCGTTCACCCGGAAGCCTATCCGCTGGTACAGCGCATCGCCGCTGAAACCGACCGCGACATTCGCTCGCTGATCGGCGACGCCGCGTTCCTCAAGCGTCTGGACCCGAAGAAGTTCACCGACGAGACCTTCGGTCTGCCGACCGTCACCGACATCCTGCAAGAACTGGAAAAACCCGGTCGCGACCCGCGTCCGGAGTTCAAGACCGCAGAGTTCCAGGAAGGCGTCGAAGACCTGAAAGACCTGCAACTGGGGATGATCCTCGAAGGCGTCGTCACCAACGTGACCGCGTTTGGCGCATTCGTCGACATCGGCGTGCATCAGGACGGCCTGGTGCACATCTCGGCGCTGTCGGAGAAGTTCATCAAGGACCCACGCGAAGCAGTGAAGGCCGGTGACGTGGTGAAAGTGAAGGTCATGGAAGTCGATATCCCGCGCAAACGCGTCGGTCTGTCGATGCGCATGAGCGACACCCCGGGCGAGAAGATCGACGGTGCCCGTGGTTCGCGTCCGGGCTCGGCACCGCGCCAGTCTTCGGGCAACACGCCGCGCAAGGAAACGCCCGCAGCGGCGCCGGTGAACAACGCCATGGCTTCACTGTTCGCCAACGCCAAGCAGTTGAAGAAACGCTGATGGAGATTCCGGCCGGGCTCGTCGAGAGCGCGTTTTTCAAGCTGTTGGGCTGCCGCCTGCACAGCCTGGAAACCGGGGTGGCGCAAGTCGCCCTGGTGCTGGAACCGCAACTGCGCAATCGCGGCGGCAAATTGCACGGTGGCGCGCTGTTCAGTCTGGTCGATATCGCCATGGGGCTGGCCTGTTCCAGCACCCACGGCTTCGATCAGCAGAGCGCGACCATCGAGTGCAAGATCAACTACATCCGCGCCGTATCCGACGGCGAGGTGCTGTGCACGGCGCGGGTGATCCACCCGGGCCGCCGCACGCTGGTGGTCGAGGCCGACGTGATGCAGGGCGACAAACTGGTCGCAAAAGCGCAAGGCACGTTCGCTGTCCTGTAGATGTTGTTCATCATTTTGAGTTAATTTCGGCGCAACGAATCCTGTGGGAGCGAGCCTGCTCGCGAAGACGGTGTGTCAGTCGACGGTGATGTTGGCTGCAATACCCTCTTCGCGAGCAGGCTCGCTCCCACAGGGATTGTGCAGTTCTTGACTGACCGGCAAATGGCCTGCCGCTACAAAACCAGGCGAAAACGCCAGTTTCAACTTCACCCTTGTAGACCGTCCTGCCCACCCCCATATTGGGGCGACTGACGCGTGAAGGAATCCAAATTGAGCGAACTTCTCAACCGCCGCCTGGCTCTGCTCGGCGAGCGCGCCAACCTCTCTCTGCTCGAACAGTGCCTCCACGGTATCGAACGTGAATGCCTGCGCGTGACCAGTAAAGGTCGTCTGGCGCAAACGCCGCACCCGGAAGCCTTGGGTTCCGCGCTGACCAATGAACAGATCACCACCGACTATTCCGAGTCGCTGCTGGAATTCATCACCCCCGCCCTGCCCGATCCGGCCGATACGCTGGCGAGCCTGGACAAGATTCATCGCTTTGCCTACAGCAAGCTCGGCAACGAGTACCTGTGGAGTCCATCGATGCCGTGCCCGTTGCCGGCCGAGGAAGACATCCCGATCGCCTATTACGGCACCTCCAACATCGGTCAGCTCAAGTACGTTTACCGCAAGGGCCTGGCCCTGCGGTACGGCAAGACCATGCAGTGCATCGCCGGGATTCACTACAACTTTTCCCTGCCGGAAAAGCTCTGGCCGCTGCTGCGCGAAGCCGAAGGTTTCGTCGGCACCGACCGCGATTTTCAGTCGTCGTCGTACATCGCGCTGATCCGTAACTTCCGCCGCTACAGCTGGCTGCTGATGTACCTGTTCGGGGCTTCGCCAGCGCTGGATGCGGGCTTCCTGCGCGGCCGTTCGCACCAGTTGGAACAACTGGATCCGGACACCCTGTACCTGCCGTACGCCACCAGCCTGCGCATGAGCGACCTCGGTTACCAGAGCAACGCCCAGGCCGGCCTGACGCCGTGCTACAACGATCTGGCGAGCTACACCGACAGCCTGCGCAAGGCCGTGGCCACGCCATACCCGCCGTACGTGGAAGTCGGCACGCACCAGGATGGCGAGTGGGTACAGCTCAACACCAACATCCTGCAGATCGAAAACGAGTACTACTCCAACATCCGCCCGAAACGCGTGACCTACACCGGCGAGCGACCGATCCAGGCCCTGATGGCCCGTGGCATTCAGTACGTCGAAGTGCGTTGCCTGGATATCAACCCGTTCCTGCCGATGGGCATCGACGTCACCGAATCGCGCTTCCTCGACGCGTTCCTGCTGTACTGCGCGCTGAACGACAGTCCGCTGCTGACCAACACTTCGTGCGGCAATGCCACTTCGAACTTCCTCAGTGTGGTCAAGGAGGGTCGCCGTCCGGGCCTGCAATTGCAGCGCGACGGTGAAGCGGTCGAATTGAAGGTTTGGGCAGCCGAGCTGCTGGAAAAAATCGCCCCGCTGGCGGCATTGCTCGATCAGAGCCATGGCGGCGACGCACACAGCAAGGCGCTGGATGCGCAACTGGCCAAGGTCAAGGATTCGTCCCTGACCCCGTCGGCCCAAGTGCTGGCGGCCATGGCCGAGCACAAGGAAAGCTTCGCGCAATTCTCCCTGCGCCAGAGTCAGGCGCATGCCGAGTTCTTCCGCAGCGAGCCATTGGCGGCGGATGAACAGGCGAAGTTTGAGGAGCTGGCGCGTTCTTCGCTGGCGCAACAGGAGGAGCTGGAGCAGAACGAGGTCGGTGATTTCGACGTGTTTGTCGGGTCGTATCAGGCGAGCATTCTGGCGATCAGCAACTGACATCAGAAGGTTCTTCGAACCTTTTCGCGAGCAGGCTCGCTCCCACATTAGATTGCAATCTCCTGTGGGAGCGAGCTTGCTCGCGAATGACCGCGCAGCGGCCAGGCTTAGATTTTTCCGCTCATAAGCTAAGTCTAAAAAGTTATTTATTTTTAGATTCTTAGATCATTTAGGCTCCTTTCACGCCGATCGTCGGTCGCCTGATTTGGAGCACTCCCCCCATGAAACTGAATTTCCCGCTTCGCCTGCTGGCCGTGGCCTCGTTGGCTGCTGCGAGCTTTCTGGCGCAGGCCGCCGACCTCACCGTCGCCTACCAGACCACCGTCGACCCGGCGAAAGTCGCCCAGGCCGATGGCGCCTACGAAAAAGCCACCAAGGCCGACATCAGCTGGCGCAAGTTCGACAACGGCGCCGACATCATCGCCGCCATCGCGTCCGGTGACGTGCAGATCGGCTACCTCGGTTCCAGCCCGCTGACCGCTGCGATCACCCGCAAGGTTCCGGTGGAAACCTTCCTCATCGCCACCCAGATCGGCGCCGCCGAAGCACTGGTCGCCCGCGACGGTTCCGGAATCAAGAGCCCGCAGGATCTGGTCGGCAAGAAAATCGCCGTGCCGTTCGTGTCCACCGGTCACTACAGCCTGCTCGCGGCGTTGAAGCACTGGAACATCGATCCGTCGAAAGTCACCGTACTCAACCTCGCCCCGCCAGCGATCATCGCCGCGTGGAAACGCGGTGACATCGACGCGACTTACGTTTGGGATCCGGCCCTCGGTGTGGCCAAGGAAAACGGCAAAGTGCTGATCACCTCCGGTGAACTGGCCAAGTTTGGCGCGCCGACCTTCGATGCCTGGATCGTGCGCAAAGACTTCGCCGAGAAGCACCCGGAAATCGTCACCGCGTTCGCCAAGGTCACCCTCGACGCCTACGCCGATTACCGCAAGGATCCACAAGCCTGGCTCGCCGACCAGTCACACGTCGACAAGCTGGTGAAGCTCTCCGGTGCCAAGGCCAGCGACATTCCATTGCTGCTGCAGGGCAACGTCTACCCGCTGGCGGCTGATCAGGTGATCACTCTCGGCGCGCCGACCACCAAAGCCATTACCGATACCGCCGCGTTCCTCAAGGAGCAAGGCAAGGTCGAAGCCGTACTGCCGGACTACGCGCCGTACGTCAGCGCCAAATACATCACCAATTGATCGGGAGTGGACTGCGATGGCCTTGCTACAGCTGGAGCGCATCAGCGCACAGTATCCCGGCAGCCCGGAACCGGTGCTGGCGGACATTTCCCTGACCCTCGGGCCTCAGCAATTGCTGGCCGCCCTCGGCCCGTCCGGCAGTGGCAAGACTTCGCTGTTGAACCTGATTGCCGGCTTCGTCGAACCCAGCGCCGGGCGCATCACCCTCGACGGCGTGCCGGTCAAAGGCCCGAGCGCCGAACGTGGCGTGGTGTTTCAGGATGACGCCCTGCTGCCGTGGCAGGACGTGCTGGCCAACGTCGCGTTCGGTCTGGAACTGGCCGGTGTCGCCAAGGACAAACGCGAAAAGATCGCCCGGGAAATGCTCGCGCTGGTCGACCTCACAGGTTTTGAACACCGCCGAATCTGGCAACTCTCCGGCGGCCAGAAACAGCGCGTCGGCCTGGCCCGCGCCCTCGCCGCCGACCCGCGCGTGCTGCTGATGGACGAACCTTTCGGCGCCCTCGACGCATTCACCCGCGAGCAGATGCAGGAGCTGTTGCTGCAAGTCTGGCAGCGCACTGCAAAACCGGTTTTCCTGATTACCCACGACATCGAAGAAGCGGTATTCCTCGCCACTGACCTGATTCTGCTGGCGCCGAATCCGGGGCAGATCGTCGAGCGTCTGCATCTGGATTTCGGTCAGCGCTACGCTGCCGGTGAGTCGGCGCGGGCGATCAAATCCGACCCGCGTTTTATCGAAACCCGCGAGCACGTGCTGAGCAAAGTGTTCTCGCAACGCAGCGCCGTACAACGGCAGGAGCGCGCATGAGCAGTTACGACGTTTCCGCCCCGGCAGTGAAAACCCCATCGGTGGCGATTCCCGTGCGGCGCAGCCTCAGCACGCGGTGGATCAGCCTGCTGACCCTGTTCGCCTTGCTGGTGATCTGGTGGGCCGTGACTGCCAGCGGTTTGATCGAACCGCTGTTCCTGCCGCCACCGTCCGCCGTCCTGCAAAAAGGCTGGTTGCTGGCGACCACCGGTTACATGGATTCGACCCTGTGGCAGCACCTGGGCGCGAGCCTGAGCCGCATCGGTCTGGGCCTGGGCTTCGCGATTCTGACCGCGGTGCCGGTAGGCATTGCCATCGGCGCCAACCGTATTGCCCGTGGTGTGCTTGATCCTTTGATCGAGTTCTACCGGCCGATTCCGCCATTGGCTTATCTGCCGCTGATCGTGATCTGGTGCGGTATCGGCGAGCTGTCGAAAGTGCTGCTGATCTACCTGGCGATTTTTGCGCCGATCGCCATCGCGACAGCCACCGGTGTGCGCACTGTAGACCCGGCGAAATTGCGCGCTGCGCAGTCGCTCGGTGCCACTCGCGCACAACTGATCCGCCATGTGATTTTGCCCAGCGCCCTGCCGGACATTCTCACCGGTGTGCGAATTGGTCTGGGCGTTGGCTGGTCGACCCTGGTCGCCGCCGAACTGATCGCCGCCACCAGCGGTTTGGGGTTCATGGTGCAGTCGGCTGCGCAATTTCTGGTCACCGATGTGGTGGTGCTGGGGATTCTGGTGATCGCCCTGATCGCCTTCGCAATGGAAATGGGCCTGCGCGCCCTGCAGCGCAAACTGGTGCCGTGGCACGGCCAAACCCACTGACATATTTGATGTGAATCCCCTGTAGGAGTGAGCCTGCTCGCGATTGCGGTGTGTCATTCACCCCAGCATTGACTGCCAGCCTGCAATCGCGAGCAGGCTCACTCCTACAAAAGCTCTATCCCCGAATTCGAAGAGAAAGACCATGAGCAGCCTGACCATCACCCCATTAAGCTCGGCTCTCGGCGCGCAGATCAGCGGCGTCGACGTCAGCCAGCCGTTGAACCGGGAACAGCGCGACGCCATCGAGCAGGCGCTGCTCAAGTACCAAGTGCTGTTCTTCCGCAACCAGCCGATCGAGCCTTCGCAACAGGCGCGTTTCGCCGCGTACTTCGGCGACCTGCACATCCATCCGATCTACCCGAACGTGCCGGAGCAGCCCGAAGTGCTGATCCTCGACACCGCGGTCACCGATGTCCGTGACAACGCGATCTGGCACACCGACGTGACCTTCCTGCCAACGCCGGCGATGGGCGCAGTGCTCAGCGCCAAACTGCTGCCAGAGTTCGGCGGCGACACGTTGTGGGCCAGCGGGATTGCCGCCTACGAAGCACTGTCGGCGCCGATGAAAACCTTGCTCGAAGGGTTGACTGCAACTCACGATTTCACTCGCTCGTTTCCGCTGGAGCGCTACGGCAACACGCCGGAAGCGCTGGCACAGTGGGAAGAAGCAAGGCGCAAGAATCCGCCGCTGTCGCACCCGGTAATCCGCACTCACCCGGTGAGCGGACGCCGCTCGTTGTTCGTCAACGAAGGCTTCACCTCGAAGATCAACGAACTGTCGGACACCGAGAGCGAAGCGATTCTGAAATTCCTGTTCGCCCACGCGACCCGGCCGGAATTCACCATTCGCTGGCGCTGGCAGCAGGACGACATTGCGTTTTGGGATAACCGCGTGACCCAGCACTACGCGGTGGATGATTACCGCCCGGCACGACGGGTGATGCAGCGGGCGACGGTGTTGGGGGATGTGCCGTTCTTCAGATAAGACCCGATTTCCTCGTTGTCTGAACTGGCCCCTTCGCGGGCAAGCCCGCTCCCACAGGACAGCACCGTTCACAGACTTTGTGTACGACTGGAACCCTGTGGGAGCGGGCTTGCCCGCGAAAGCGTCAAAGCAGGCGCCGAATAATTCGGCGCCAGTCACTTATTCAGCGGTCGACGGCTTCTCCCACAGATTGATCCCGCCCTCCTGGGCAAACCGGTCGATCTCCGCCAGTTCCTCAGCACTGAAACTGAGGTTCTTCAACGCTACGACGTTCTCGATGATCTGCTCCGGCCGGCTCGCGCCGATCAGCGCCGAGGTCACCCGTGGATCACGCAGGGTCCAGGCCAGTGCCAGTTGCGCCAGGCTCTGGCCGCGACGTTTGGCGATCTCGTTCAACGCGCGCACGTGGGCAATGTTGGCCTCGGACAAGTGCGAAGCCTGCAGTGAACCGCCACCCGGGCGATTGACCCGCGCATCCGCCGGCACGCCGTTGAGGTACTTGTCGGTCAGCAGACCTTGCGCCAGCGGGGTGAAGGCGATCACGCCAGTGCCGAGTTCTTCGGTGGTGTCGAGCAGGTCTTTTTCGACCCAGCGATTGAGCAGGTTGTACGCCGGCTGATGAATCAGCAGCGGCACTTTCCATTCCTTGAGCAGCGCAGCGATCTCGCGGGTTTTCACCCCGGAGTACGACGAGATGCCGACGTACAGCGCCTTGCCCTGTTGCACGGCGGTGGCGAGGGCGCTGGCGGTTTCTTCCAGCGGGGTGTCCGGGTCGAAGCGGTGCGAGTAGAAGATATCCACATAGTCCAGACCGAGGCGCTGCAGGCTCTGGTCGAGGCTGGCCAGCATGTATTTGCGCGAGCCGCCGCCCTGACCGTACGGGCCGGGCCACATGTCCCAACCGGCCTTGCTCGAGATGATCAGTTCATCGCGGTACTGCTTGAAGTCTTCGCGCAGCAGGCGACCGAAATTGATCTCGGCGCTGCCGTATGGCGGGCCGTAATTGTTGGCCAGGTCGAAGTGGTTGATCCCCAGATCGAACGCGGTGCGCAGCAGGGCACGTTGGGTGTCGATCGGCGTGCTGTCGCCGAAGTTGTGCCACAGGCCCAGCGACAGCGCCGGCAGCACCAGACCGCTGCGGCCGACGCGGCGGTAAGGGATGGAGTCGTAGCGATTTTCGGCAGCGGTGTAAGTCATCGAATCCTCTCTTGTTTGATGAACAGCAAATTGAGGGTGAATTTCAACTTTGTGGTGAGGGGATTTATCCCCGATGGACGGCGTAGCCGTCCCAAAAAAAATCGCGAATTTGAATACAGATTTGGGGGTGGCTTTCGCCACCCATCGGGGATAAATCCCCTCACCACAGGGTGTTTACACAAATCTGTTTTGCGGTCGGGCAAGGCCCAGGTTTTCGCGCAAGGTCCGGCCCTCATACTCGGTTCTGAACAGCCCACGTCGCTGCAGTTCCGGGACCACGCCATTAGCGAAGTCTTCGAGCCCGCCCGGCAGGTGCGGCACCAGCACGTTGAAGCCATCCGCCGCGCCCTGTTCGAACCACTCCTGCAAGCGATCGGCGATCTGCGCCGGTTTGCCGACCAGACTGTAATGCCCTCGTCCGCCGGCAATCTTGCGGCCCAATTCGGCGAGGGTCAGATTTTCCCGGCCCGCCAGTTCAGTCAGCAATCTCTGCCGGCTCTGCTGGCCGCTGTCGGTCAGCGGCAAATCCGGTAGCGGGCCGTCCAGCGGGTACTTCGACAAGTCGAAGTTGCCCAGCATACGCCCAAGCAAGGCGACGCCAACCTCCGGTTCGACCAATTGCTGAAACGTTTCACATTTTTCCTGCGCTTCGGCTTCTGTCTGGCCGACGACGACAAACACTCCGGGCATGATTTTCAGCGAATCGGCACTGCGCCCGTACTTGGCCAGGCGCCCCTTGAGGTCGGCGTAGAACGCCTGTGCGCCGGCCAGCGAAGTCTGCGCGGTGAACACCACCTCAGCGGTCTGTGCCGCCAGTTCACGCCCGGTTTCGGATGAACCGGCCTGCACGATCACCGGTTGCCCCTGCGGCGAGCGCGCGACGTTCAGCGGGCCTTTCACCTGAAAGTGCTCGCCGACGTGATCCAGCACATGCAGCTTCGCAGGGTCGTAATAGGCGCCGCTGGCTTTGTCGCGGACAAAGGCATCGTCCTCCCAACTGTCCCACAGCCCGGTGACCACCTGATGAAACTCGCGGGCACGGCTGTAGCGTTCGGCGTGGCCGATGTGCTCGTCGCGACCAAAATTCAGCGCCTCGGCGGCGTTGTCCGAGGTCACCAGATTCCACCCGGCGCGGCCACCCGACAGATGATCGAGCGAAGCGAATTTACGCGCCACGTGGTACGGCTCGTTGTAGCTGGTGGTCGCCGTGGCGATCAGGCCGATGCGCTCGGTCACCGCGCTCAGGGCCGAGAGCAAGGTCAGCGGTTCGAAGTGATCGGAGCGCGCCATGCGGCTGGCGATGTCCTGCGTCGGCGCGGCCACACTGTCGGCGACAAACAGCGTGTCGAACTTCGCCGCCTCGGCAATCTGCGCCAGACGCTTGTAGTGGGCGAAATCCAGACCGGCATTGGCCGGTACCTGCGGGTGCCGCCACGCGGCGACGTGGTGCCCGGTGGCCATGAGAAAGGCGCCAAGTTTCAGCTGTCTGCTCATCTCAGAAATCCTTGCGCAGTTGCACGCCGAAGTAGCGCTCGTCATCCCGTGGCACGGCGCGGTAGATGTAGCTGCCGCCGCTGGCCAGCAACGGTGAGTAGGACTTGTCGGCGAGATTCTTGCCCAGCAGCGCCACGCGCCAGCCGTTGCTGTAGTCGGCCAGCGCCACACTGGCATTCCAGATGCCGTAGGCGCCCTGCTTGGTATCGGCGTTCTGGCTGATGTCGTACTGCACTTCGCTCTGCCAGCTGTAGTCGGTGCCGAGCTCGATATCCAGACCGTTGTCCAGCGGGATGCTGTAGTCGGCGCGCACGTAGCTTTTCCAGTCCGGGCTGAACGGCAGTGGCTTGCCATTGACGTTGCACGAGGCTGCAGCGCCCGCCGGGCAGCTGAATTGGTCGATGCGCGCGCGGGTGTAGGCCAGCGCCCCGGAGAACTTCAGTTGCTGGGTCGCCTGCAAGGCGTAATCGAGTTCGACGCCTTCGGTGCTGACGCTGCCGGCGTTGATCAGGCGCGTTACCACTTGCCCGGCAACGGTGTCGAAAAAGTTCGCCTGATAGTTGTCGTAATCGCTGTGGAACACCGCGAGGTTGGTGGTCAGCCGGTTGTTCCAGCTGGTGGCCTTGATCCCCGCCTCCCAAGTATTCGAGGTCTCCGGCTTCAGCGCTTCGGTGTCACGCGGCTGCATGTTGAAGAACACGTTGTAGGCCGGGCCTTTGTAGCCGCGCGAGTAGGTCAGGTACGTGGTGACTGCATCATTGAGGTCGTACTGCACGCCGAGCCGGCCGGACCAGCCGTCCTCGTCCACCGAACCGGAACTGCTGGTGGCCGGCTGGATGCCGCTGACCGTGGTCGCCGATGTCGAGACGCGGCGGTGATCGTATTCCAGATCATCGTGGGTGTAGCGCAGGCCGGCGATGCCACGCAAGTCCGAGGTGAAGTTCAACGTGGCTTCGCCGAACGCGGCGTAGCTGTCGCTGGTGGTGCTGTAATCGGCGACGCCACGGTCGGTGCGCGTGGTGGTGGTCAAAGTGCGCTGATAGGTCTCGTCATCCTTGCCGTGCATGTAGAACAGGCCACCAACGTATTCAAGGAACTCACCTTTCGGCGAGGCCAGGCGCAGCTCTTGCGAGTACTGGTCGAAGGCCAGCTCGCCCTTGTCGGCGGTGCCGGGGAACGCTGCAGTGATCGTGCTCAGCCGATCGCCATCCTGATATTGGGTGTTGTCCCAGCCGCGCCACGCGGTGATCGAGGTCAGGGTGTAATCGCCCAGTTGCCAGTCGAGCTGGCCGGACAGGCCCTTGTTGGTGTCCTCGACATGGCTGCGGGTATCGGTGTTGATGTCGCGGTTGTGGTTGCTCGCATAGATCGGGCTCAGCGCGTTGGCGAAGGCCGGGGTCAGCGACTTGCTGACGACACCGTTGGGACCGTCGTCGTGGGACTGCATGTAGTCGGCGATCAGGGTGAAGGTGACGTCGTCATTCGGGGTGAATTCAAGCTTGCCGCGCACCCCGCGATGGTTGTAGCCGTTGACTTCCTGGCCGTTGTGCTTGTTATCGACGTTGCCGTCGTAAGTGCCGAACAGGGTGCTGATCGACCCCTTGAGCGTGTCCGGAATCAGGCTGCCGCCAATGCCGAAGCGGGTGCGGCTTTCATTGCCGCTGTAGTACGACTGGTCGATGTAACCGTGGGTCTCGTTGGTCGGCGCCTTGCTGGTGATGTTGAGCACACCGGCCGAGGCATTCTTGCCGAACAGTGTGCCCTGCGGGCCGCGCAGCACTTCGACGCGCTCCAGATCCAGCAGGTCAAGGGTCGATTGACCGGGGCGGGCGTAGACCACGCCATCGATCACCGTGGCCACCGTTGGCTCGACGCCGGGCGAGGTGGAAATCGTGCCGACGCCTCGCACAAACAACGAGGTGTCCTTGTTCGAGGCGCCGGTACGGAAATTCAGCGACGGCACTTGCTGGACGATGCTCGCCACGCCGTTGCGGTTGTCGCGTTCCAATTGTTCGCCGTCGATCACCGAGACTGCCACCGGCACCTTCTGCAGCGACTCTTCACGGCGGGTGGCGGTGACTGTGACGGACTTGAGGGTCGGCTCTTGTTCGCTGCTGTCGGCGGCGAAAGCCGTGGGCAGCGGCAACGCCGCCAGCCCGGTGAAAATCCAGCCAGCGGCGCGAATCGACTGCGCCAGTTTGTGTGTCGCCCCAGGAATGTTGTGCATGATTGCCCGCTCGAAATTGGCCCTGAACCGCTGCCGTTCTGCGACGACAGCGCCTGAATCGGTGTCTTGGGCATTCGCTCGAGCGAGTAGCAGACAATGCGCATTGTTAGCGCTAACATCGGCAGTATTGGCAAGCTCGGCATAGAGCGTCCAATACTGAAAAATTACTTTTATATGCGTTTTGGTTTTTAAGAAGGATCGAGCCTTGACCCAGGAAAAGCCCCGCAAACGCCGTGGCGCCGGACGCGTGACCCTGAATGCGGTGGCGCGCGAAGCGGGAGTTTCGGCGATTACCGTGTCGCGCTACTTCAATCAGCCGGAATCGGTCTCGCCGGAGCGCCGCGAGCGGATTGCAGCGGTGGTGGCCGAGCTGGGTTACGTGCCAAATCTGGTGGCCGGCGGACTGGCCTCGGCGCGGGGCAAAATCGTCGGCATGGTGATTCCGAACATCTCCGGGCCGATCTTTGCCAACACCATTCAGGGCTTCAGCGACACCCTCAGCCGCCACGGTTATCAGCTGCTGCTGGCGTCGAGTTACTTCAGTACCGAGCAGGAAGAAAACGCCGTGCGCGCGTTTCTCGGCTGGTCGCCGGCAGCGCTGGTGCTGACCAGCCATTTCCATAGTGCGGGCACGGAAAAGATGATCGCCGAAGCGGACGTTCCGGTGATCGAAACCTGGGATTACCAGCCGGATCGCGAGCCGATGCAGATCGGCTTTTCGCACTATGAAGTCGGCGTGACCGCTGCGCGTTATCTGCATGACAAAGGCTATCGCCGCATCGCCTTCGTGCAGAACAGCGCCCCTGGTGACCTCAGTGCCCTCGAACGTCGCGACGGTTACGCCGCCACCGTGCGCGAGTTCGGACTGCAGCCGTGGGTATTCGCCCCGGACGCCGACCGCGCGCCGTTCGAAGCCGGCAAGCAAGCGATGGAAGCGCTGATGAACGCCTCCCCGCGCCCCGACGCGATCATCTTCGCCAACGACAACCTCGCCGCCGGCGGCTTGCTCGCCGGGCAACGCGCAGGCATCAAGATCCCCGAAGACTGCGCCGTGCTCGGCTTCGGCGATTACCCGTTCGCCGAGATGCTGTTGCCCAGCCTGAGCACGATCAAGCCACCGGCACTGGAGATCGGCGTACTGGCGGCAACGCGGGTATTGGAAAGCCTTGGGGTGTTGCCGAGCGATGATGTGCAGCGCCTGAATCTGTTGCAGTGCAACGTGATCGAGCGCGAGAGCACCTGACATACATGCCTGCGGCAGCCCCTACAGGTTGTTCGTCATGCCGACAATTCGCGTAACGCAGCTGCGGCCAGAAATCCGGAGCGGGAACTGTAGCGTTGATCACGCCGGACTGTTTGATCAATACGCTCCAGCAGTTGCTCGGGCAGCGTGGCGTTGAAGCGTACCGACTTGCCGAAATAGGGCGTGATATCAAAGTCGACAACACCCCAGATTCCACCCGCGTAATCCGGGTTGTCGAGATGTGCATCAATATCCTGAACTCGAGGCAACGGTGCACCATCAGCCACCAGCCCCTCATAGTGCAGGGCCAGAGCCTCCTGAGTGTTTTCAAAAGCTTCGGCTACCGTGCTCCCTGCGGAGAAGCACCCCGGTACATCCGGGACAATCACTCCGTAGTCCGAGTCGGCATCCTTGTGCAAAACGACCGGGAATTTCATAAACGTGAATCCTTCCTCTGACGTGTCCATAAAAGGACTTTCACTTCCAATAACGGGCTTCATTTCAACCCCGCCTGTTTCAAAATGCTGTTGATCGTCCCTTTGGGAAGGTCTGAATCCGGATGCTTGATCGTCACCCGACCCGGCTTGCGCGGATGCTTGTACTGATGGTGACTACCCTTCACTGCAACCAGATACCAACCATCCTCCTCGATCATCCTGATCATTTCCCGACTACGCATTTCCTTCGCCCTTTTCGACAGCAAGAGCTGGTCACTCTAGGGCGTGGACAACCGATTCATACACACAATACACACTCGGATAAATATTAGCTGAGTGAACAAACACCCGATTATTGGTTCGACCAACGGCAGACGCGGGCCAGCGAGAAAGGGCCTTCTCGTCCAGATACATTTGAATGAGTCGCGAAATATGTCGATCGAGAAGGGTAGGCTCGTATGGTTGTGGGCTGACTTGTCTATGCTCTAAATGACACCGCGAAAGCGTCCGATCAAGCACCGCATAACCCGCAGGCACGCCTATGCACACCGCCATCATCATCTTCTTCGGCCTGGTCCTGCTGGCCCTGATGCTCTACATCGGCGAGCGCATTGGCTTCAGTCGGCAAACGTTGGCCTACAGCTTCGCCGCGCTGTGGCTGGCGTTGACGGTGATCAATGGTGCGGTGGGGGTGGTGCATGCCGGGCAGCCGCTGGGTTCGGAGATCGCGGTGGGCAGTGCGGTGTTCGGGGTGCCGATGGCGGCGATGGTGTTGTTCATGGTGCTGAGCGCCGAGTCGTGAAACGTCCCGGCGCTCAGCCGCCGATCAACGCACCAGATGCAGGAACTGCATGTGGCGTTCGTACTGGTCGAGGATGTCGTTGATGATCTGCTCCTTGGTGTAGCCGACCAGATCGTAGTCCTGACTGCCCTCGCTCAAGTGCACTTCAGCGCGGTAGTAGCGGCGGTTGTTGAGTTGCTTGGAACCCATGCCGCCACGGGCGAACGACGGCGTGAAGTAGCCGCGCATCTGCACCTGGTAGATGAACGGATGCTGCTCACCGTGGCCTATTTCCAGGCTGATGTTGTCGTGCGCCGGGTCCGGCTGGGTGACCACGTTCAAGCCTTTCTCGACGAACACCGCCGTCACTTCTTCGATTGCCGGGCGCACCGTGGTGTCCATGAAGCGGTACACCTCGTCGCGTGACGGGAAGTGCACCGCCTGACTCAGGCGCTGGCGCCAGCCGCCCGTGCCACGCCGCGAACCGGAGACCGGTGCCAGCGAATGCAACTGCGCGATCTGCTTCTGCGACTCCAGATAGAACGCCTTGTGCAGGCCCCACATCATCAGCAGCAAAATCATCGAGAACGGCAGCGAGGTCAGCACCACCGCCGATTTCAGCGCATCGATGCTGCCGGAGAACAGCAGCGCACTGGTGATCAACGCGGTCATCGCGCCCCAGAACACTCGCAGCCATTTCGGCCCGTCTTCGTCCGGGTTGCCGCCCTTGGCCGACAGGGTCGAGAGCACCACGGTGCCGGAGTCGGCGGAAGTGACGAAAAACACGAAGCTGATGAACACCGTCACCGCGATGACAGTCTTGCTCCACGGGTAGGTTTCCAGTAGCAGATAAAGGCTCATCGACGGATTGTCGAGGGCCGACATGCCCAGCGCCGACATGCCGTGGTTGAGCACCTGATCGATGGCGCTGTTGCCGAAGATCGACATCCACGCCAGGGTGAAACCGAGCGGAATCAGCAGCACGCCGAAGACGAATTCGCGGATGGTGCGGCCACGGGAAATCCGCGCGATGAACAGGCCCACGAACGGCGACCATGCAATCCACCAGGCCCAGTAGAACACGGTCCAGCCGCCGAGCCAGTCGCTTGGCTTGTCGTAGGCGTAGAGGTCGAAACTCTTCATCGGCAAGGCGCCGAGGTAATCGCCGAGGTTCTGGATCAAGGTGTTGAGCAGGTGCTGGGTAGGTCCGGCGAACAACACGAACAGCAGCAGCGCACAGGCCAGCAGCATGTTGATGTCGGACATCACCCGCACACCCTTGTCCACACCCGACACGGCGACGATGATCGCCGCACCCATCATCAACGTGATCAGGCCGACCTGAATCCACTGGGTGTGAGCGATGCCGAACAGGTAGTCGAGACCGGAATTGAGGTGCAATACGCCGAAGCCCATGTCGGCGCCCAGACCGAACACCGTGGCGATGATGCCGAAGCCGTCCACCGCGTATCCGATGGGGCCGTTGATGCGCTTGCCGATCAGCGGGTACAGCGCCGAACGCAAGGCCAGCGGCAGGTTATGCCGGTAGGCGAAATAGGCCAGCGCCATGCCGACGAAGGCGAACACGCCCCAGCCGTGCAGGCCCCAGTGCAGAAACAGAATCTGCATCGCCTGCCGCGCCGCATCGGCGGTGCCGGCCTCGCCTTGCGGCGGTTGGGCCAGGTGCGTCAGTGGCTCGGATACGCAAAAGAAAAACAGCGTGATGCTGATCCCGGCGGCAAACAGCATGCCGGCCCAGGACAGGTAACTGAACTCGGGTTCGTCGTGGTCGGCACCGAGTTTGATCTTGCCGTAGCCCGATAACGCGGTGACCACCACGAAGACCAGATACAGGGTCATCGCGAGCATGTAGTACCAGCCGACCGTGTTGGCCGCCCAGTTTTGCGCAGCCAGCAACCAGGCGCCGGCCTGCTCCGGCATGGCGATGACAACCAGACCAAACAGCAGAATCACCGTCGCGGCGAAGTAGAACACCGGCGGATTCATGCGCACCAGACCGCTGGCGGGGGTAGACGATGCACTCATGAAACGTGCACCTCGAGGGGTTGAAACGTGGCTGAAATGATCGGACTCAGCAAAGGCAAGCCTCCTGTTGTGAGCGGGCAGCGAACCACCGGTTTAACTTGAATGAACGTTCAAGTTAAACATGGATAGGGTGGTAAGGACTAATCGCAGGGCCAGGCGGTAGTTTTCCTACAATAGCCCAAGGAGGGGTATGACGCGGGTTTGAGGGGATTCGTTCAATGGAGAATTGGCTGAATGCCATTATCTCGATCTGACCCAAAAAACCATTCGCGAGCAGGCTCGCTCCCACATTTGAAACGCATTCCAGTGTGGGAGCGAGCCTGCTCGCGAAGAGGCCTGACGCGGCAACGCAGATTCAGGAACTTACTTCTGCGTCCCGTCATCATGCTGCAGATTGGCCTGAGTCAGGTTGCTCCCTGCCGGCACGCTGCGCGTCAGCCACACATTACCGCCGATGGTCGACCCTTGGCCGATAGTGATCCGTCCCAGAATCGTCGCGCCGGCATAAATCACCACGTCGTCCTCGACAATCGGATGGCGTGGATGGCCCTTCTGCAACTGCCCGTCTTCATCCGCCGGGAAGCGCTTGGCGCCCAAAGTCACGGCCTGATAGATCCGCACACGCTCGCCGATGATCGCGGTCTCGCCGATCACCACACCGGTACCGTGATCAATGAAAAAGCTGCGGCCGATCTGCGCGCCCGGATGGATATCGATGCCGGTGGCGGAATGCGCAATCTCCGCGCTGATCCGCGCCAGCAACGGCAACCCGGCGCGATACAAATGGTGCGCCAGACGATGGTGAATCACCGCCAGAATTCCCGGATAGCACAGCAACACTTCATCGACGCTGCGCGCCGCCGGATCACCGTGATAGGCGGCCAGCACGTCGGTATCGAGCAGGCTGCGCAGGCCCGGCAAGGCCAGGGCGAAATCCTGAATGATACGGATCGCCTGAGCTTCGACGTCGGCATCGCCTTGAGCGCTGTGCCGCGCGACATAACGCAACTCCAGCCGCGCCTGCGCCAGCAACGCATTCAGGGCTGCATCGAGGGTATGCCCGACATAGAAGTCCTCACTCTCCTCACGCAGGTCCACCGGCCCCAGCCGCATCGGGAACAACGCGCCACACAGCGCTTCGAGAATCTCGGCCATCGCCGCGCGGGACGGCAACTCACGACCACCCTGCTCGCCGCTGGCCCGGCCATTCTGGGTACGCCACTGATCCCGCGCGGTACGCAGTTGGCTGACGATGGTCTGCAATTGCCAATGGCTGGAACGCTCGCTCACGGTAAAGACTCCTCACGGGCGGCCGGACGGTCTGGCCGCGTCAACGGCGACTACTTTACGGCAAGCCCGTGAGGGCGAATTAAGAACCGATAGTGCTGGACTAAGCACATTTGGCTATAAGCGATTCACGGTTGCCCCGCTAAAACGGCGTGCCTATAGTCCTGTCATCTTTCTCCGCCAGTACGGACTCATGATCAAACAACAGCTGGATCGCTTTAACCGTCTCGACCTGCTCGGCCAACCCACGCCGCTGGAAAAACTTGAACGTCTGTCCGCCTGGCTGGGCCGCGATGTGTACATCAAACGCGATGACCTGACGCCGCTGGCCATGGGCGGCAACAAGCTGCGCAAACTCGAATACCTCGCCGCCGATGCCCTCGCTCAGGGCGCCGACACGCTGATCACCGCCGGCGCCTTGCAATCGAATCACGTACGCCAGACCGCCGCATTGGCGGCCAAACTCGGCTTGGGTTGCGTGGCGCTGCTGGAGAATCCGCTGGGCACCGACGACAGCAACTACACCGGCAACGGCAACCGCCTGCTGCTCGATCTGTTCGACACCAAGGTCGAGCTGGTGGACAACCTCGACAACGCCGACGAACAACTGGCCGCACTCGCCGTGCGCCTGCGCAGCAATGGCAAGAAACCGTATCTGGTGCCGATCGGTGGCTCGAATGCCCTCGGTGCATTGGGCTACGTACGTGCCGGTCTGGAACTGGCGGAACAGATCAAGGACACCGGCCTGAATTTCGCCGCCGTGGTGCTGGCCTCGGGCAGCGCCGGGACCCACAGCGGTCTGGCGCTGGCCTTGAGCGAAGCGCTGCCGCAGTTGCCAGTGATCGGCGTGACCGTCTCGCGCAGCGAAGAAGATCAGCGCCCGAAAGTGCAGGGTCTGGCCGAACGCACGGCGGAGCTGCTGGGTGTGAAATTACCAGTGAACTTCAAGGTCGAGTTGTGGGACGAATACTTCGGCCCGCGTTACGGCGAACCGAATGCCGGGACACTGGCGGCGGTGAAACTGTTGGCCAGTCAGGACGCGGTGCTGCTCGACCCGGTATACACCGGCAAGGCCATGGCCGGGTTGCTCGACGGGATCGGCCGCCAGCGTTTCGACGAGGGCCCGATCATCTTCCTGCATACCGGTGGGGCGCCGGCGTTGTTTGCCTACAAGGATTCGCTGACAAGCTGATCCTCCCAACTGCAAGAATTTCTGTGGTGAGGGGGTTTATCCCCGTTGGACTGCGCAGCAGTCCCCTGCTCTTCAAGTCAGAAGAGAGGGCCGCTTCGCGCCCCATCGGGGATAAATCCCCTCGCCACAATTGATCACACATATTCGAAACTGGAATAACAGAAAGATCATTAAGTATTTTCAAGTCTAAAGGAGACATCTTATAGTCTCGCCGCAGGCGAATTTCGGGCAAGACGCATAAGCTGCTTTAGGGCACGATAACGCAGTCGTTCAATTTCCGGATTCGCCAACCTTCCTTAAGCGTCTTCCATAAGAAAACACAGGGGCTTGTCATGAATTTTTCCGCACTACGTCGCACTCTGCTGGTAGGTTCGCTGGGCCTTGCACTGAGCGCCGGCCTGATCGGCCAGGCATCCGCCGGTGAGCAGCTGCAACAGATCAAGGACAAAGGCGTCATCAATGTCGGCCTGGAAGGCACTTACCCACCGTTCAGCTTCGTTGACGAGAACGGCAAACTGTCCGGTTTCGAAGTCGAGCTCTCCGAAGCCCTGGCGCAGAAACTCGGCGTCAAAGCCAAGATTCAGCCGACCAAGTGGGACGGTATCCTCGCTGCGCTGGAATCCAAGCGTCTGGACGTCGTGGTCAACCAAGTGACCATCTCCGACGAGCGCAAGAAGAAATATGACTTCTCCGAGCCGTACACCGTTTCCGGGATCCAGGCACTGGTGCTGAAGGACAAGGAAGCCAAGTTGAACATCAAGACCGCTGCCGACCTGTCCGGCAAGAAAGTCGGTGTCGGCCTGGGCACCAACTACGAACAATGGGTTCGCGCCAACGTGCCGGGCGCTGACGTGCGCACCTACGACGATGATCCGACCAAGTTCGCCGACCTGAACAACGGCCGCACCGACGCCATCCTGATCGACCGTCTGGCCGCACTGGAATACGCCAAGAAAGCCCCGAAAACCGTGGCTGCCGGTGAAGCGTTCTCCCGTCAGGAATCCGGTATTGCCCTGCGCAAGGGCGAGCCTGAGCTGCTGGCTGCGGTGAACAAGGCGCTCGACGAGCTGCGTGCCGACGGTACCCTTGAGAAGCTGTCGAAGAAATACTTCAACGCTGACGTCACCAAATAATGGAAGAAGCTTTCCAACTCGCACTGGACTCCGCGCCCTTTCTGCTCAAGGGCGCGTATTACACGGTCATCCTCAGCCTGGGCGGCATGTTCTTCGGCTTGCTGCTGGGCTTCGGCTTGGCCTTGATGCGCCTGTCGCGCTTCAAACTGGTGAGCTGGATTGCCCGCATCTACGTGTCGTTCTTTCGCGGCACGCCGTTGCTGGTGCAACTGTTCGTGATCTATTACGGCTTGCCGCAATTGGGTCTGGAACTGGATCCGCTGCCAGCAGCCCTGATCGGCTTCTCGCTGAACATGGCCGCCTACGCCTGTGAAATTCTGCGTGCCGCGATCGGTTCCATCGAACGCGGACAGTGGGAAGCCGCTGCGAGCATCGGCATGACCCGCGCGCAAACCTTACGCCGGGCCATCCTGCCGCAAGCCATGCGCACGGCATTGCCGCCGCTGGGCAACAGCTTCATCTCGCTGGTCAAGGACACGGCACTGGCCGCCACCATTCAAGTGCCGGAACTGTTCCGCCAGGCGCAACTGATTACCGCCCGGACTTTCGAAGTCTTCACCATGTATCTTGCCGCCGCGCTGATCTACTGGATTCTGGCCACGGTGCTGTCGCACCTGCAGAACAAGTTGGAAGAGCGGGCCAATCGGCACGACCAGGAGTCCTGACCCCATGATTGTCGTGGAAAAACTGACAAAGCAGTTCAAGGGTCAAGAGGTGCTCAAGGGCATCGATCTTGAGGTGAAGGAAGGCGAGGTCGTGGCCATCATCGGCCCCAGCGGTTCGGGTAAAACCACGTTCCTGCGCTGCCTGAACTTCCTTGAACAACCCACCAGCGGCCGGATCAAGGTCGGCGATATCGAAATCGATACCAGCCGCCCGCTGAGCCAGCAGCAGAGTCTGGTGCGCAACCTGCGCCAGCACGTGGGTTTCGTGTTCCAGAACTTCAACCTGTTCCCCCACCGCACCGCACTGGAAAACGTCATCGAAGGGCCGATCGTGGTCAAGAAGATGGCGCGCGAGCAAGCCGTTGCCCTGGGCATGAAGCTGCTGGCCAAGGTCGGTCTGGCCGGCAAGGAAGATGCGTATCCGCGTCGTCTGTCCGGTGGTCAGCAACAGCGCGTGGCGATTGCCCGGGCGCTGGCGATGGAGCCGGAAGTGATCCTGTTCGACGAGCCGACTTCGGCCCTCGACCCGGAACTGGTGGGCGAAGTACTGGCGACCATTCGCGGTCTCGCGCAAGAAAAACGCACCATGGTCATCGTCACCCACGAAATGGGTTTCGCCCGCGACGTGGCTAACCGTGTGGTGTTTTTCGACAAGGGCGTGATCGTCGAGCAAGGCGAAGCCAAGGCGTTGTTTGCCAACCCGAAAGAAGAACGCACCAGACAGTTTCTCAGCAAGTTCCTGAATCACGCCTGAGATACTTATTGTCTTGAGTCATTAACTTCCATGGACGGAAGTTTTACTTACCGCGCCTGAAAACTTCCAAATCCCTCCAGCTTAAACCTGTCAAAACAATACATATATGTTCTGCAACAGATACAAGTAATCTGCGGCGCGCTTTCGTGCCTGTGAAATGATCTAAATCGACCGGCACAAAAATCGCAAAACTCGCGAAAAACCGTAGTTCCATTCGCCATCACCGCTAGGCAGGATGCCTCATCAGCGTAGGACGCTTCTGATTAATCGGTAATTCACAGATTAACTAAGGCACTCTATTGACACTCTTTCCGGCACGCTCTTATCTAGTCGCCAACCGGCACCCATTAGTTGAATCAACGCTTACTCAGCCCGAACAAAGTTCACGGTTGTATTACCGATTCATCACGCCTTTTGTTGTTTCAAGAAACGGAATTCGCTGCAAGACTTCAAGGAGAGAACCCGATGACCCGCACTTCGCACGCCCCCGAACTGGCAGCGCCGAATCTGGCGTCCGCATCCAAAAACGCCATCAATCTGGCCGCTGCCGCGCATTTGCTGATCGATGTCCTGCCCTACTCCGGCATGGACGCCGGTGATCTGATCGAACTGTTCTGGAACAACTGCTACGTCGCCTCGCGAGTCTTGACCAGCGAAGACGTCCGCGCCTCGATCAGCCTGCGGGTGCCGGAAAGCTTTATCGCCAGTGGCACTGCACGGATCCACTATCGGGTAATGCAGGTCGGTCAGGGACCGGCACTGTCGGCGGCCACGCGGGTCCAGGTCAAGCTCGACTGCCCTGGCGGCCAGCCTTCGCCGCTGTGCGGTGACGAGAATCAGCAACTGGCGCCCGTCACGCTGCCCGACACCATTCGCCGCCAGGGCGTGAACCCCAGTCAGATCAAACGCGGTGTGCCGCTGACCATCGAGCCCTACCTGAACATGGCCGAGGACGACGCCATCACCTTGCGCTGGGGCGACGTGCGTATGGACCTGGCCCGGATCACCGCTGCCGATGTCGGCCTGCCGATTCAGGTCTGGGTGCCACCGGCAGTGATCGTCGAGGGCGGTGAGGATCTGCGCCTGGACGTGACCTACTGCGTCATCGACTGGGTGGGCAACAACTCACGCTGGGCGCCGCCACGGACGCTGAAGATCGGTTGCGTGAATCCTTATCTGAAGGTGCCGCTGCGCCAAGCGCTGAAGGCTGCTGAATCGACCAAGGATTGATGCCGCATTCCTGTGCTCATGGGGCTTTGTAGTGAGGTGATTTAGCGAAACGTCGCACCGCCCCGATGGACTGCGAAGCAATCCCGTTTTTTATGACTCAGAAAAGGCCGCTGCGCGGCCTGTCGGGGATGAATCCCCTCACCACAGGTTGTATTGCCACGGCTGAGAGACTGTTAACCAACCCGACCACCACCCCTTCTATACATATTCCTAAAAGTTAGTTTATTTAATATTTATACACGCTTAGGGTATATGAACCGGACCACCGGACATTCTTTCGTTCGCCGCACTTTTGCGGCGTTTTTCATAAGATGTGAGGTAGGTAGTATGGTCCGGAACACAATCACCCCAGTGCAGATCGCCAGGGCATTGCGTGCAGCCAAGGAGCGGCACTGATGTCCAGTCTGGCCGATGCAAACGTCCAGTCGGATCTGGACATCGCCCCGTTGTTGTCGCCCGCGCAGGTCTTGCGCAACGACGCCCAAGCCATCAAGGCTGCCCACGAACTGGCGCAAGTCGCCCGCGCGCAGGCCGCCAAACGTGATCGTCAGCGCAAGCTGCCGTGGTCGGAAATCGAACAGTTCACCCGCAGCGGCCTCGGCAGCATTGCCATCCCGCGTGAGTACGGCGGCCCACAGGTTTCATTCGTCACATTGGCCGAAGTGTTCGCAATCATTTCCGCGGCCGATCCGGCGCTGGGACAGATCCCGCAGAACCAGTTCGGCATCATCAACCTGGTACTCGGCAGCGCCACCGAAGCGCAGAAAAAACAGCTGTTCCAGAGTGTTCTGGAAGGTTGGCGCATCGGCAATGCGGGTCCTGAGCGCGGAACCAAAAATACCCTGGAATTGAAAGCCCGCATCACCGCCGACGGCGATGACTACGTGATCAACGGCCAGAAGTTTTATTCCACCGGCGCGCTGTTCGCGCACTGGGTGGCGGTCAAGGCGCTCAATGACGACGGCAAACAAGTGCTGGCCTTCGTCCGCCGTGGCACCCCGGGCCTGCGCATCGTTGATGACTGGTCGGGTTTCGGTCAGCGCACCACCGCCAGCGGCACGATTCTGCTGAACAACGTGCGCGTCGAGTCGAGCCTGGTCGTCGATAACTGGAAAATCAACGAGAAGCCCAATACCCAAGGCGCCGTGTCGCAACTGATTCAGGCGGCCATCGACGCCGGCATCGCCCGTGGTGCCATTGACGACGCCATCGAATTCGTCAAAACCCGCTCGCGGCCCTGGATCGACGCCAAGGTCGAGCGCGCCAGCGATGACCTCTATGTGATCGCCGACATCGGCAAGCTGAAAATCGAACTGCACGCGGCTGAAGCACTGCTGCGCAAGGCCGGGCAAATGCTGGATCAGGTGCACACCGCGCCGCTGACCGCCGAATCCGCCGCCCGCGCTTCAATTGCGGTGGCCGAAGCGAAAGTGCTGACTACCGAGATTTCCTTGCTCGCCAGCGAGAAGCTTTTCGAACTGGCCGGCAGCCGCGCGACCCTCGCCGAATTCAACCTCGACCGCCACTGGCGCAACGCCCGGGTGCACACCCTGCACGACCCGGTGCGCTGGAAGTATCACGCGGTCGGCGCCTATCGCCTCAACGGCACTCTACCGGCTCGCCATTCCTGGATTTAACGACCAGACATCTGGAGAAGCATATGACTTATTCTCACCCCGTCGCGGTCATCACCAGCGATGAGCAAGCCCTGATCGTCGCCAGCGACCTGGCCGAAGATTTCAAACGCGACAGTGCCGTGCGCGACCGTGAACGCCGCCTGCCACTGCCGGAACTCGACGTATTTTCCCGCTCTGGCCTGTGGGGCATCAGCGTGCCCAAGGAATACGGCGGCGCCGGCGTGTCCAACGTGACCCTGGCCAAAGTCATCGCCCTGATCGCTCAGGCCGACGGCTCCCTCGGACAGATTCCGCAGAACCATTTCTACGCCCTCGAAGTGCTGCGCGTTAACGGCAGCCACGAGCAGAAACAGCGGCTGTACGCCGAGGTGCTGGCCGGTCAACGTTTCGGCAACGCCCTGGCGGAACTGGGCACCAAAACCGCCCACGACCGCGTCACCCGCCTCACGCGTGACGGCGACGGCTATCGCATCAACGGGCGCAAGTTTTACGCGACCGGCGCGATCTACGCGCAGCGTATCCCGACCTCCGTGGTCGATGAAAATGGCGTGCAGCAACTGGCCTTCGTCCCGCGTGACAGCAAGGGCCTGACGGTGATCGACGACTGGAGTGGTTTCGGTCAACGCACCACCGGAAGCGGATCCGTGGTGTTCGAAGACGTCTACGTTGCCGCCGAGGACGTAATACCGTTTCAGAGCGCTTTCGAGCGTCCGACCACGGTCGGCCCGCTGGCGCAGATCCTTCACGCCGCCATCGACACTGGCATCGCTCGCGCCGCTTACGAAGATGCCCTGCACTTCGTGCGCAGCAAGACCCGTCCGTGGATCGACTCCGGTAACGACAAGGCCACCGAAGACCCACTGACCCTGAAGAGCTTCGGCCACCTGAGCATTCGTCTGCACGCCACCGAAGCACTGCTGGAACGCTCCGGCGAATTCCTCGACAAGGCCCAGGCCGAGACCAATGCCGAAACCGTCGCTGCCGCGTCGATTGCCGTCGCCGAAGCACGGGCGATCAGCACCGAAATCTCGCTCGCCGCAGGCAGCACGCTGTTCGAACTGGCCGGCAGTCAGGCCACCCTGATCGAGCACGGCCTTGACCGTCACTGGCGCAACGCCCGGGTGCACACCCTGCACGACCCGGTACGCTGGAAGTATCACGCGGTGGGCAATTACTACCTTAACGATGAAAAGCCGCCACTGCGGGGCACTATCTGATGAGCAAGAAAAAGATCCTGCTCAACGCGTTCAACATGAACTGCATCGGCCACATCAACCACGGGTTGTGGACGCATCCACGCGATACCTCGACGCGCTACAACACAATTGAATATTGGACCGAACTGGCACAGTTGCTGGAGCGCGGGCTGTTCGACGGGCTGTTCATCGCCGACATCGTCGGTGTGTACGACGTCTACCAGAACTCGGTGGACGTCACGCTCAAAGAGTCGATCCAGTTGCCGGTCAACGACCCGCTGTTGCTGGTCTCGGCCATGGCGGCGGTCACAAAAAACCTCGGCTTCGGCCTCACCGCCAACCTCACCTACGAACCGCCCTATCTGTTCGCCCGTCGCATGTCGTCGCTCGATCATCTGAGTCGTGGGAGGGTCGGCTGGAACATCGTCACCGGTTACCTCGACAGCGCCGCCAAGGCCATGGGCCTGCGCGAACAGGTCGAGCATGACCGTCGTTATGATCAGGCCGACGAGTACCTCGAAGTGCTCTACAAACTCTGGGAAGGCAGTTGGGAAAACGGCGCGGTGCTCAATGACCGTGAGCAGCGCATCTATGCGCAGCCGGAGAAGGTGCACAAGGTCGAACACCACGGCGAGTTCTATCAGGTCGAGGGTTATCACCTCTGCGAGCCGTCGCCGCAGCGCACACCCGTGCTGTTCCAGGCCGGCAGTTCGGACCGCGGTTTGCTGTTCGCCGGGCGTCACGCCGAATGCGTGTTCATCAGCGGCCAGAACAAACCGTCGACCAAAGTGCAGGTGGACAAGGTCCGCGCCAGCGCCGTCGAAGCCGGACGCAATCCCGAGGACATCAAGGTGTTCATGGGCCTCAACGTGATCGTCGGCGCGACCGAAGAGGCCGCGTGGGCCAAGCACGCCGAGTACCTGAGTTATGCCAGCGCCGAGGCCGGCGTCGCGCATTTCTCGGCCTCCACCGGCATCGACTTTTCCCAGTACGAAATCGACGAACCGATCCAGTACGTCAAGAGCAATGCCATCCAGTCCGCGACCAAGAACCTGCAGAACAACGACTGGACCCGACGCAAATTGCTCGAGCAGCACGCCCTCGGTGGCCGCTACATCACCGTGGTCGGCTCGCCTGAGCAGGTGGCGGATGAACTGGAAGCGTGGATCGCCGAAACCGGGCTGGACGGCTTCAACCTCACGCGCATCGTTACCCCGGAAAGCTATGTCGATTTCATTGAGCTGGTGATTCCGGAACTGCAACGGCGTGGGTCGTACAAGACTGCGTATGACAGCGGCAGTTTGCGCGAAAAGCTGTTTCACGGTGAGGCGCATTTGCCTGAGCAACACACCGGCTCTTCATACCGCCGCTAAAAGCATCGCGAGCAGGCTCACTCCTACAGGGGAATGCATTCCAAATGTAGGAGTGAGCCTGCTCGCGATGAGGCCCGACCAGACACCACAAAATTCAGCACTGACTGGAAACCACACCATGACCCAGAAATTCCTGTCCCACCCAGTCAAAGCACTGGCCCTGGCCTTCGGCCTGTTCAGCTCGGCGGTGTTCGCCGCCGATGCACCCCTTAAAATCGGCACCACCGCCGCCTTCGCGATTCCCCTGGAAGCCGCCGTCGAAGAGGCCTCCAAACAAGGCCTGAAAGTCGAGCTGGTGGAGTTCACCGACTGGATCGCACCGAACGTCAGCCTCGCCGCCGGCGACATCGATGTGAATTACTTCCAGCACATCCCGTTCCTCGAAAACGCCAAGGCTGCCTCCGGTTTTGACCTGGTGCCGTTCGCCCCGGGGATCATCAACAACGTCGGCCTCTATTCGAAAAAATACAAAAGCTTCGACGAGTTGCCGGAAGGCGCCAGCGTCGCCATCGCCAACGACCCGATCAACAGCGGTCGCGGTCTGCAACTGCTGGCCAAGGCTGGTCTGATCACCCTGAAACCGGGGGTCGGCTACAAGGCCACCGAAGACGACATCGTCGCCAACCCGAAGAAGATCAAGATCCTGCAAGTCGAAGCCGTGCAACTGGTGCGCGCCTACGATGACGCCGATCTGGTCCAGGGCTACCCGGCCTACATCCGTCTGGCGAAAACCTTCGATGCCGGCTCGGCGCTGCTGTTCGACGGTCTCGACCACAAGGAATACGTGATCCAGTTCGTCATCCAGCCCAAGAGCAAAGACGACCCGCGCCTGATCAAATTCGTCGACATCTACCAGCACTCGCCGGCCGTTCGCGCCGCGCTGGATAAGGCTCACGGCAAGCTGTATCAGGCCGGTTGGGAAAGCTGAACATGACGGCCGCGATCCAACGGCGACTGGAGATTCCAGAGCCAGAAAATGCTGAAAAAACCGAACTGCATCCCGAGCTGAATCGCGCCCACGTGCGCTTCATCGGCCTGGGTAAAACCTACGAAGGTCGACAAGGCCCGGTGGCGGCCCTGCAAGGCATCGACCTCGCGATCCAGCGCGGCGAGGTGTTCGGCATCATCGGGCGCAGCGGCGCCGGCAAGTCGTCGCTGATCCGCACGATCAATCGTCTGGAACAACCGACTGCGGGGCGGGTGCTGATCGATCAGGTCGACATCGGCGAGTTCGATGAAGACAGGCTGGTCACGCTGCGGCGACGCATCGGCATGATCTTCCAGCACTTCAACCTGATGTCAGCCAAGACCGTGTGGCAGAACGTCGAACTGCCACTGAAAGTCGCGGGTGTACCGAAGGCGCAACGCGAGCAGAAGGTTCGTGAACTGCTCGAACTGGTCGGCCTGCAAGCCAAGCACAAGGCCTATCCGGCGCAGCTCTCCGGTGGGCAGCAGCAGCGTGTCGGCATCGCCCGCGCATTGGTGCATGACCCGGACATTCTGCTGTGCGACGAAGCCACTTCGGCGCTCGATCCCGAGACCACTCAGTCGATCCTCGGCCTGCTGCGCGAGATCAATCAGCGCCTGGGCCTGACCATTGTGCTGATCACTCACGAAATGGCGGTGATCCGCGAAATCTGCGACCGCGTGGTGGTCCTGGAACACGGGCGGATCGTTGAGCAAGGCCCGGTCTGGGAAGTGTTCGGCAATCCGCAGCACGAGGTCAGCCAGACCTTGCTCGCGCCGCTGCAACACGCACTGCCGGAAGAATTGCAAAGCCGTCTGCATGCTCAGCCACCCTCCCCGGGCGCGGCGGTGGTGCTGCGTTTGCAGTTCACTGGCAGTGCCGCCGATGAGCCGGATCTGGCAGCGCTGTTCGCCGCCCTCGGCGGACGCGTGAAGTTGCTGCAGGGCGGCGTCGAGCGGATTCAGGGCCACGCGCTGGGACAACTGTTGCTGGCGGTCAGCGGCTCGGCCCTGAGCGCCGAACAATTGCGCGAGCGCGCCGGGCAGTGGGCGCAACGAGTGGAGGTATCGGGTTATGTGGTTTGATCGTTTGCTGCAGGGATTCATCGACACCTTCCTGATGGTCGGCGTGTCGTCGCTGATCGCGTTGCTGGTGGGGATCCCGATGGCGGTGATTCTGGTCACCAGCGACAAGGGCGGGATCTATCAGGCGCCGCTGCTCAACCGGGCGCTGGGCGCGTTCGTGAATCTGTTCCGCTCGATCCCGTTTCTGATTCTGATGGTCGCGCTGATTCCGTTCACCCGGCTGATTGTCGGCACCACGTACGGTGTGTGGGCGGCGGTGGTGCCGCTGACCATCGCCGCGACGCCGTTCTTTGCGCGGATTGCCGAAGTGAGTCTGCGTGAGGTCGATCACGGCTTGATCGAGGCGGCGCAGGCCATGGGCTGCCGACGCTGGCACATCGTCTGGCATGTGCTGTTGCCTGAAGCGCTGCCGGGGATCGTCGGCGGGTTCACGATTACGCTGGTGACAATGATCAACTCGTCAGCCATGGCCGGGGCGATTGGTGCCGGCGGTTTGGGCGATATCGCTTACCGCTACGGGTATCAGCGCTTTGACAGCCAGATCATGCTGACGGTGATTGTGTTGCTGGTGGCTTTGGTGGCGGTGATTCAGTTGGGTGGAGATCGTCTGGCACGGGGCCTGAACAAGCGCTGATTTCAGCAGGGCTCATTCGACGCTTTTGAAACCGCTTTCGCGAGCAGGCTCGCTCCCACATTTGGAATGCGTTCCCCTGTGGGAGCGAGCCTGCTCGCGAATGGCTGCGCAGCAGCCCCAGACCTGATGGCGTATATTCGGCAAATCCTCATTGCCCGCGCAGCCCTCGACCATGAAGCAAACGCCCTCCGATCTGGAACAGATCACCGCCACCACCCTCGGCCACTACAACTCGGTGGCCGAAGACTTCCGCGAAGGCACCCGCGATCACGATGTCAGCCAGAACATCGACGCGCTGCTACGGCACATCCACGGCGCTGCACCGCTCACGATTCTCGATTTCGGCTGCGGCCCGGGGCGCGACTTGCAGGCGTTTACCCGCCTGGGCCATGTCGCGGTCGGTCTCGATGGCGCGGAAAAATTTGCGCAGATGGCCCGCGAAGACAGTGGCTGTGAAGTGTGGTGTCAGGACTTTCTGAAACTCGATCTGCCAGCTGAGCGCTTCGACGGGATCTTCGCCAATGCGGTGCTGTTTCATGTGCCGTTGCAGGAATTGCCGCGAGTGCTCAAGCAGTTGCATGGCACGCTGAAACCGGGCGGGGTGTTGTTCAGTTCCAATCCGCGCGGGGATAACCGTGAGGGCTGGAATGGGCCACGCTACGGCTCATATCACGACCTGGACGCGTGGCGCGGGTTGCTCACGGCAGCGGGGTTTGTCGAGCTGGAGCATTACTACCGGCCGGCGGGATTGCCGCGCGAGCAGCAGCCTTGGCTGGCCAGCGTCTGGCGTAAATCTGCGTAGTCAGTTCTGACGCCTTCGCGAGCAAGCCCGCTCCCACAGTTGGAATGCGTACCTCCTGTAGGAGCGGGCTTGCTCGCGAATAGAGTGCGCAGCACTCGCTTTTAGCGGGTCTCTTTCTGCGGTTCGCGAATCTTGTACCAGGCCACATACAGCGCCGGCAAAAACAGCAGGGTCAGCAACGTCGCCACCACGATCCCGCCAATCATCGCGTAGGCCATCGGCCCCCAGAACACTTCCCGGGCAATCGGGATCATGCCCATGCTCGCCGCCGCCGCGGTCAGCAGGATCGGCCGGCGCCGGTGCTCGGTCGCTTCCACCACCGCATCCCACGGCGCGGAGCCGTTGCGCTCGAACTCATCGATCTGCGTCACGAGGATTACCGAGTTGCGGATGATGATACCGATCAGCGCCAGAATCCCGAGGATCGCCACAAAGCCCATCGGCGTACCGGTGGGCACCAGCGCCAGCACCACGCCGATCAGCCCCAGCGGCGCGACACTCGCCACCAGGAACATCTTCTGCACGCTGTGCAGCTGGATCATCAGGAAGGTCGCCATCAAAAACAGCATCAACGGCAGCACCTTGGCGATCGGTCCCTGGGCCTTGCCGCTTTCCTCGACCGTACCGCCGGTGGCGACTTTGTAGCCGACCGGCAGTTTTTCAGCGAAGGCATCGATCGACGGCTTGAGCAGTTTCACCAGGTCGGTCGGCTGGATCTCGTCACGCACCGAAGCCTTGATGGTGATGGTCGGCAAACGGTCGCGACGCCACACCAGCGGCTGCTCAAGCTCATACCGCACGGTGGCGAAGGCCAGCAGCGGAATCGACGTGCCGTTGGGTGTGACGATCTGCAGGTTCTGCAGGGTTTCCGGCGTGCCGCGTTCCGAGTTCACCGCCCGGCCGACCACGTTGATCAGGTAAATGTCGTCGTTGACCTGGGTCAACGGCGAGCCGCTGACGATGCTGTTCATCAACTTCGCCACATCTTCCGAGGACAGCCCGAGCTGACGCGCCTTGTCCTGGGCGATGTCGATGCGCAGGACTTTGCCCGGCTCGTTCCAGTCGTAAATGATCTCGCCGATGTGTTCGTTCTTGTCCAGCTCGGTCGCCAGATCGATGGCGTGCTTGCGCACCTGATCGATGTCCTTGCCGCTGACCCGATACTGAATCGGACGTCCCACCGGCGGGCCCATTTCCAGCGCCTGCACGTAACTGCCGATGCCGACGAAGTCCTTGTGCAGACGCTCGCGCAAGCGTTGGCTGAGGGCTTCGCGGGCCTCGAAGTCTTTGCTGACGATCACCAGTTGCGCGTAGTACGGGTTCTGCAATTGCTGGTCGAGCGGCAGGTAGAAACGGATCGCGCCCTGACCGATGTAAGTGCTCCAGCGCACGATGTCCGGGTCGCCCTTGAGCGTGGCTTCGAGCTTGTCGACAGCCTTGCGGGTTTCGTCGATCGAGGCGTTTTGCGGCAGGTTCAGATCGACGAGGATTTCCGGGCGGTCGGAGGACGGGAAGAATTGGTTCTGCACAAAGCGCATGCAGAACACCGCCAGCACAAACAGCAGCACGGTGATGCCGATCGCCCACCAGCGGTTGCGCATGCACCACAGCAAACCACCGTTGAACGCCCGACCGATGCGGCCCGGCTCGGCTTCATGGGGTTTCACGTTGGTGCTGAGGATGTGCACGCCGATCACCGGCGCAAAGAACACCGCCACCACCCACGACACCAGCATCGCCACCGCGATCACCGCAAACAGGGTGAAGGTGTACTCGCCGGCGGAGCTGGCATTGAGGCCAATGGGCACGAAACCGGCGACGGTCACCAGCGTACCGGTGAGCATCGGGAACGCCGTCGAGGTGTAGGCGAACGTCGCCGCTTGTTCCTTGGTCTCACCCATTTCCAGGCGCGTGACCATCATCTCCACGGTGATCATCGCGTCGTCCACCAGCAGGCCAAGGGCGATGATCAGCGCCCCGAGGGAAATCCGCTGCATGGTGATGCCGCTGTATTCCATGAACACGAAGACCATCGCCAGCACCAGCGGAATCGAGCAGGCCACCACCAGCCCGGCGCGCACGCCGAGGCTGATGAAGCTGACCACCAGCACGATCACCACCGCTTCGAACAGCGCACTGGTGAAACCGCCGACCGCTTCTTCCACCACCACGGCCTGATCGGACACCGTATGGACGCCGACGCCAACCGGCAAATCAGCGGTGATCTGGTCAATCCGCTGGTGCAGCGCCTTGCCGAATTCCTGGACGTTACCGCCCTTCTGCATGGCAATCGCCAGACCGATTGCCGGCTTGCCATCGAAACGGAATTCCGGCGTGGCCGGGTCAACGTAACCGCGACTGATGTCGGCGACGTCTGCCAGGCGATAGAAGCGGTCATTGAGTTTGAGATTGACCTCGGCCAGATCCTTCTCCGAAGCGAACTGCCCCGAGGTGCGCACCGAAATGCGCTCCGGGCCGGCTTCGATCACCCCCGCCGGGGTCACGGCGTTCTGCGATTGCAGGCTCTGCACCACCTGACGCTGGTCGATGCCCAGCGCGGCGAGTTTGCGGGTGGAGAAGTTCAGGTAAATCACTTCGTCCTGCTGGCCGATCATTTCGATCTTGCCCAGCCCCGGGACGTTGCGGATCTCGGCGCGGGCCTGCTCCACGTAATCGCGCAACTGGCGCATGGTCAGGCCGTCGGCGGTAAACGCGTAGACCGAACCGTACACATCGCCAAACTCGTCGTTGAACCCGGGGCCTTGAATGCCCTGGGGAAACTGGCCGCGAATGTCATCGATCTTCTTGCGCACCTGGTACCAGATCTCTGGAATGTCCTTGGCGCTGGTGGTGTCGCGCAGGTACACGTAAACCGTTGATTCGCCGGGGCGCGTGTAGCTTTTCACGTAGTCGAGGGAGTCGAGCTCCTCGAGTTTTTTCTCGATGCGGTCGGTGACCTGCTTGAGGGTTTCCTCCTGGGTCGCGCCCGGCCATTTGGTCTGGATCACCATGGTCTTGATGGTGAACGAAGGGTCTTCTTCGCGGCCCAGATTGAAGTACGAAAACACCCCCATCAGCAGCGCGACGAACATCAGATACCAGACGAACGACTGATGCTTGAGGGCCCATTCGGAGAGATTGAAAGAGCCTTTCATTGACTGTCCTCGTCGAGTTTCACGGCTTGTCCGGGTTTGAGACTGTTGACGCCTGCGGTGACCACCTGCTCGCCGGATTTGACTCCGCCGGCCAGCACCACCGTGCCGTCGGTACGCCTGATCACGCTGACGTCACGGGGCGCGACGGTTTTGCTTTGGGTGTCGATCACCCAGATGCGGGTCTTGCCATCGGTTTCCTGCAGGGCGGTGGCGGGTAATTCGATGCGCGGCTTGATCGCCGAACTGAGGGTCACGCTGATCGCCGTGCCGAGACGGAAACCCTCCGGCGTGTTGGCCAGGGTCAGCCGCGCGCGGCGGGTGCGCGTGGCGCTTTGGGCCTGCGGTTCGATTTCGCGAATGGTTGCGGTGGTGTTGATGCTCGGGTCGAGTTGCCCGGCCACCAGAAACACCACGTCGGAAGGAATTTCATCGACCAGCGTGTCCGGCAGATCGATCACCGCTTCCTTGATGTCCGGTTGCGCCAGAGTCACCACTTGCTGACCTGCTGTCACCACTTGCCCGGCCTCGGCATTCCACGCGGTGACCACGGCTTTGTGGTCGGCGCGCAGTTCGGTGTAGCCGAGCTGATCCTGGCTCTGATTGACCGCCGCCCGCGCCTGATCGAGCGAGGCCTGGGTGGTTTTCAGGTCGGTGGTGGCGATGTCCAGTTGCGCCTGCGCGCCAACCCCGCGATCGAACAGCGCCTGCTGCCGACGGGCATTGGCCTGGGCGTTGATCAGTTGCGCCTGGACCTTGGCCAGGTCGCCTTGGGCCGAACGCAACTGGTTCTGCTGATCGGACGGGTCGAGGGTCGCCAGCAGCGTACCCTTTTGCACCTCGGCGCCGACATCGACGTTGCGACTGGCAATGCGCCCGCCGACACGGAACCCGGTGTTGCTCTCGTAACGCGCCTGAATGCTGCCGGCGAAACGCCCGAGGGTTTCCTCGTTCAGCGCCTGTACCTTGATCGACAATACCGGCCGAACCGGCTCCGGCGGTGGCTCGCTTTTCGAGCAGGCGGCCAGCAGCACACCAATGGACAACAGCCCCAGACGCTTCATGGCTGCGCTCCCGGTTGCAGACCTTCGTAGGTGTTTTCGGCGATTTCGACTTTCATGCCCGGGTGCAGCAGTTGCCCACCCGCGACAATCACTTTCTCACCGCCCTTGAGGCCGTCGCTGATGATGACCTTGCCGATCAGGTAGCGGCTGACGGTGACGTTGTGCAGCTGCGCTTCGCCCTTGTCGTCAACCATCCACACCGCCGGATCGCTGATGTTTTTGGTCAGCGCCGACCACGGCAATTCCACCGCCGACTTGCCGCTGCCCTTGGCCGTGGCGCTGACCACCGAGCCGAGCTGCATGCCCTGTGGCAGGCTGTCGAGGGTGACCTTGACTTGCACCGTGCCGGACTGCGCCGACACCGCCGGGGTGATTTCGCGCACGGTACCGGTGGTCTTGATGTTGGGGTTGTCGAGCAGGCTGACGACAATCGAACGCTCCGCCGGGCGCTCAGCCAGCAACGATTCATAAACGTTGAACACCGCGTCACGATCGCCATCGCGGGCCAGTTTGAAAATCGGCGCGGTGGCCTGGACCACTTGGCCGACTTCGGCTTGGCGCTCGGTAATGATGCCGGGGGCGTCAGCGACCAGCGAGGTGTAACTGAGTTGATCCTTGGCATTGGCCAGTTGCGCCTGCGCCGCGCTCAGGGCGCTCTGGCTGCTGCGCAAGGCGGCTTGTGCGGAATCGAATTCGCTCTGGCTGGTGTAGCCTTTGGGCAGCAGCTTCTGCTGACGCACGAACGCCGCCGCGCTCTGCTTGACCCGCGCCTGTTCGGCGATGACCTGGGCTTGCGCGGAATCGACGTTGGTCTGCAAATCCTTGGGATCGAGTTTGGCCAGTACCTGCTTGGCGCTGACCCGGTCGCCGACATCCACCATGCGCTGAATGATCTTGCCACCGACCCGGAACGACAGTTCGGTCTGCACCCGCGCCTGCACGTCACCGGTGAGAGTCACGGCAGCGGCATAGTCCGCCGGTTTGACCTCTTGCACAAAGACCCGTGGCAGGTACTCCGCCGGGGCTTCTTTCTTGCCGCAAGCGGTCAGCAACGTGAGCAGGCTCAGCACGACAACTGTTTTCAATCCGGGACTCGCCATGCAGACTCCTTCCTGTGTACGAACGTGCAAGTGACGATACGACTGTGAGCTTAGAACAGGGTTCAACGTTCGCCTGCGTGATCTCCATATTTCCCCTGTAGGAGCTGCCGCAGGCTGCGATCTTTTGACTTTACAAAAGCAAGATCAAAAGATCGCAGCCTTCGGCAGCTCCTACAATGGTCGCCTCAAGAGAAGGATTTTCATGCTCAAGACCCTCGCGGTGGCCAATTACCGCTCGATCAACAAACTGGTGATTCCGCTGGGCCGGCTGAACCTGATCACCGGCCCCAACGGCAGCGGCAAGTCCAATCTCTATCGGGCCTTGCGCCTGCTGGCGGAGACCGCCCAGGGCGGCGTGGTCAATGCACTGGCCCGCGAGGGCGGGCTGGATTCGACGTTCTGGGCCGGCCCGGAAACCATCAGCCGGCGCATGCGCAACGGCGAAGTGACGGTCGAGCCGACGGTGCGTCAGGGCGTCAAACGTCTGCGCCTGGGGTTTGCCGGCGAGGATTTCAGCTATTCGATCAGCCTCGGATTGCCCGACTCCAACGGACATTTCATGCTGCCGGGGGACACTCATCCCAGCCCCTCGCGCTTCAGTCTCGATCCGCAGATCAAACGCGAATGCATCTGGGCCGGACCGCTCTATCGTCCGGCCAGCCTGCTGGTGGATCGCAACGGCCCGATGATTCGCGCCCGCGAAGGCCGCAGCTGGGACGTGCTGGCACAGCACACGCCGAATTTCGACAGTCTGTTCGATCAGATCGGCAGCCTGCGCAGTTCGCCGGAAGTGTTCCAGATGCGCGAGTTCATTCGCCGCTGGCGCTTCTACGATCACTTTCGCAGCGACGCCGACGCCCCGGTGCGCCAACCGCAACTGGGTACGCGCACGCCGGTGCTGCACCACGACGGTCGCGACCTCGCCGCAGCCCTGCAGACCATCAATGAAATCGGCGACCCCGAGGCGTTGCAGGCGGCGATCAGCGACGCGTTTCCCGGCGCAAGACTGAACATCGCACCGCTGGCCGGCGGACGCTTTGCCATCGAGTTCTTTCAGGAGGGGTTGCTGCGGCCACTGTCGGCGGCGGAGCTGTCGGACGGCACCCTGCGTTATCTGTTGCTGATCGCCGCGCTGCTGACGCCACGCCCGCCGTCATTGATGGTGCTCAACGAACCGGAAACCAGTCTGCATCCGGATCTGTTGCCGGCGCTGGCGCGCTTGATCATTCGCGCTTCGCAGGCGTGTCAGGTGTGGGTGGTGTCGCATGCGCGACGGTTGATTTCGGCGTTGCAGGAAGATTCCGAATGCAACTGCATCGTGCTGGAGAAGACGCTGGGGCAGACCGGAATTGTTGGCCAGCGGGTGCTGGATGAGCCGGCGTGGAACTGGCCGGATTGAGCGGCACCTGAGCGAGCGCTTTCGCGAGCAGGCTCGCTCCCACAGTTGGAATGCGTACCCCTGTGGGAGCGAGCCTGCTCGCGAAGAGGACCTTCAGGTCAGCGCAGATTTAACGGCCAATCACCCCTGCCACTTGCCACCCTCGACAATCACACTCTCAGGCTGGGTGTCATCGCTCAGTTCTTTACGCACATATTGGTCATACAGCTTGAGCAGATATTTCTCCTCACCCAACTTGGCCAGCTCGGTATTCACCCAGTCACGCAGCTCGACGTTGCCCTTCTTCACTGCCGGGGCAATCGGTGCTTCGGCGCCGAGTTTTTCGTCCAGCACGCGGTAGCCCGGGTTCTGCTTGGCCCAGCTGAACAGCACCAGATTGTCCTGCGCGTAGGCATCGCCGCGACCGTTGGCCAAGGCTTGCAACGACTCGGAATTTTTCTCGAACTTCAGCAGTTTCCAGTCCGGATGATTCTTGGTCAGCCAGATGTCGGCGGTGGTACCGGTGGTAACGATGGTGGTGCGAGTGGCCAGGTCATCCAGATTTTTTACCGCGCTGCTTTGCGGCACCAGCGCCTGCACCGCGACCTTGAGGTTCGGGTTGGTGAATTCCACCGCCTCCTTGCGCTCCGGGGTCACGGTCATGTTGGCGAGGATCAGGTCGACCTTGTCGCTCTGCAGGAACGGAATGCGGCTCGCCGGTTCCACGGCCACGAACTCGACCTTGTTCTCATCGCCCAACAGATCCTTGGCGAAGCGCCGACCGATATCGGTGTCGAAGCCGACGTAGCGCCCGGCTTCATCGACGAAACCGAACGGTGGCTTGTCGGTGAATACACCGACGATCAGTTTGTCGCGGGCCTTGATCTTGTCCAGGTAACCGGCTGGCGCGGTGCTTGCGCTGGCGACTTTCGGCTTCGGCGGTTCTTCGGTTTTGCTGCAACCGGCAAGCAAGGCAAGGCTGAGCAGAGGCAGTAAAAAAGCGACAGTTTTCATAACAGTTCCAGTTCCTTTGTCGGATTCGTTTGAGGCAGTGTTGCAACGAAGGAGAACTTCTCCAGAAACTGCTGCGCGCGTGCGGTTTGCGGGTTCGTAAAGAAAATCTCGGGCGGGTTCTGTTCAAGGATGCGTCCGGCATCCATGAACACGATGCGGTCGGCCACCGCGCGGGCGAAGGCCATTTCGTGGGTGACGATCAGCAGGGTCATGCCCTCGCGGGCCAGGCCCTGAATCACTTGCAGCACTTCCTTGACCATCTCCGGATCGAGGGCGGCGGTGACTTCATCGAAGAGCATGACCCGCGGGTTCATGCACAACGAGCGGACGATGGCGATGCGTTGCTGCTGGCCGCCGGAGAGCTGGCGCGGGAAGGCGTCGCGCTTGTCCGCCAGGCCCACCCGTTCGAGCAAGGCTTCGGCTTGCTGCTGCGCTTCACGGCGCTGGCACTTTTGCACCTTGAGCGGGCCGAGCAGCAAATTGTCGAGCACGCTCATGTGCGGAAACAGGTGATAACTCTGGAACACCATACCGATCTGCTGACGCACTTCACGCCAGTCGGTGGCCTTGTCCAGCAGCTCGCGCCCGGCAAATTTCAGGCTGCCGCTATGGGCGCTTTCCAGGCCGTTGAGGCAACGCAGCAACGTGCTTTTGCCACAACCGCTGGGGCCGAGGATGACGATCACTTCGCCGCTGCGCACTTGCAGGTCGATGCCGTTGAGCACCTGCTGCTCGCCGTAGAATTTGTTGAAGCCCTGAAACTCGATCAATGCGCTCATGCTTGCGTCCAGCGCCGCTCCAGCACGCGCGAGGCGGCCGACAGCGGGTAGCAGATGAAAAAGAAAAACAGAAACAGTGCGCCGTAGATCAGCACCGATTCGTAGGTGCGCTCGATGATCTGCTGGCCGACCTTGATCACATCGACCACGCCAATCAGCACCGCCAGCGAGCTGGTCTTGATGATCCGCGTGTAGACGTTGATGGTCGGTGGTGTCATGCGTTTCAGCGCCTGCGGCAGCAGCACGTAGACATAGAGTTGCGCCGCATTGAGACCGATCGACAACCCGGCTTCACGCTGCCCGCGCGGCAAAGAATGCAACGCACCGCGCGCCACCTCGCCAACCTCGCTGGCGCCCCACAGCGACAGCACCAGCACCGCGCACCAGAAACTCGGCAGGCTCAGGCCGAAGAAAATCGGCAGACCAAAAAACAGCAGGTACAGCCAGACCAGCACCGGGATCGCCCGGAACAGTTCCAGATAGATCCGCAGGATCGCGTTCAGCCACGCCACGTTGAGCGTGCGCAGTACGCCGTAGAGCACCCCGCCAACGGTGCTGATAGCGATGCTCAGGAACGAGATCGACAGGGTTTGCCCGGCGCCTTTTGCCAATTGCGGCAACGACACCCAGAGCAGTTCAAGACCCGAACTGGCCATGCTGGAGCCTCCTTTCCAGACGACTGAGCAACAGCGACAGCGGCAAGAACAACAGCACGCAGATCAGCGTCAGCACGGCGAGCATTTCGTAGGTTTTGTAATAGAGCGCGATGTAGCTCTTGGTGGTGTAGAGGATTTCCGGCACGGCCACCGCCGAGACCACGGTGGTTTCCTTGAGCAGGAAAATGAAATTGGCGAACAGCGACGGCAAGCTGAGAATCCCCGCTTGCGGCAGGATTACGTAGCGCAGCAACTGGCCGTGGGACAGGCCGATGGAACGCCCCGATTCGAGTTGCGCCTGCGGCACCGCGTCGACGCCCGCGCGCAGCACTTCAGTGAGGTAGGCGCCACCGAGAAACGTCATGGTGATGATTGCCGCGGTGAATCCGGAAACCTGGATGCCGATGGCCGGCAAGGCGAAGTAGACGAAGAACAGTTGAATCAGCAGCGGCGTGTTGCGCGCCAACTCCACATAAAGGCCCACCAGTTTTTGCAGGTACGGTGTGCGGAACACCAGGATCGTTGCATTGAGCAGCGCCACCAGCAGCGACGTGCCGATGGCGATGAACCCGACTTGCAGCGTCACGCCCACAGCCTTGAGAAAGGCCGGCAGGGTACTGAGGATAAATGCGTAATCGAAAGTCATGAAGCATCCTGGACGTCGCTCGGTAAGCGACGGTCATGCAGTCCATGGACAGCGGGTAACTGTCCGGCAGGCGCTGACTTTATAGGTATAAAAACAAGAATTTAAATACCGTTAAAGCATATTGATATCACGCAAAAAACTATCCTGTGGGTTTGCCGGGAAGGAATAAGAAGGCTATTTTCCCTTGCGCTGTAGGAAGGATCTTTTTTGCACGAAAGCCCTCCAAGGACGAACAGCTTTTGGCCAGACTCCCCCGGCCAAACCATTACAAGGAAGACAACATGGACGTAAAAGTGCCGCAGCGACTGGATCCGCAGGACATCGTGAAATTGCTCGTGGCGTTGCGCCGGGCGTTGAAGGCTCAGGTAACCTGAGGTCAGGATCAACAGCACCCTCACCCCAGCCCTCTCCCCGAGGGAGAGGGGGCCGACCGCAGTGTCTGGCGATTAACATCGACCTGAAAGATCGAGTCGATTATGGATTCGGCAGAAAACTTTCACGTCGGTGTACTTCTACAGCATCCCCCAATCAGTCCCCTCTCCCTTTGGGAGAGGGCTAGGGTGAGGGGCTTTTCAACGCACGCACAAAAACGCCGATGACCATCACTGGCCATCGGCGTTTTCATACCTTGAAGGGGTGGTTCAAGCGGCGAATCAGAACGCCGGCAATACCGCGCCGTTGTACTTCTTCTCGATGAACGCTTTGACTTCCGGGCTGGTCAGGGCAGCGGCCAGTTTCTTGATGGCGTCGCTGTTCTTGTTGTCCTCACGGGCCACCAGGAAATTCACGTAAGGCGAGTCAGCGCCTTCGATCACCAGCGCATCCTTGGTCGGGTTCAGCTTGGCTTCCAGCGCGTAGTTGGTGTTGATCATGTCCAGATCAACTTCCTTCAGCACACGTGGCAGCAGGGCCGATTCCAGTTCCTTGAACTTGAAGTTGTGCGGGTTCTTGGCGATATCTTTCGGGGTCGCCAAGGCGTTTTTCGGATCTTTCAGTTCGATCAGACCCGCCTTCTGCAGCAGGATCAGCGCACGGCCGCTGTTGCTGCCTTCGTTCGGGATGGCGATGGTCGCGCCGTCTGGCAGATCAGCCAGTTTCTTGTACTTGCTCGAGTAGCCACCGAACGGTTCAACGTGGACGCCTTGCACGGTCACCAGGTACTTGGACTTGTCGTCCTTGTATTTGCCGGCGTTGAAGCTGTCCAGGTAAGGCTTGGTCTGGAAGTAGTTGGCATCCAGACGCTTCTCGCCAACCTGCACGTTCGGCTGCACGTAGTCGGTGAAGACCTTGATTTCCAGATCCACGCCTTCTTTGGCCAGGGTCGGTTTGATCAGCTCGAGAATTTCCGCGTGCGGCACCGGAGTCGCCGCCACCACCAGTTTCTCGCCGGCCTGGGCCAGGGAAGCAGTCAGAGCAGCCGCCAATGCGGTAAACAACAGAACCTTTTTCATGCAGTGTCCTTATCGAGAATCACGGTCGCGAATGGCGACGGCTATTAATACGAGTGCCAGTGAAGTGCTATCTCTGGCGTGATGCGGACAATACCGGGATTTTTTATTCCCGGACAATAACGTTTATTCACTTTGATATTCCATTTCGTTCATACAGAACCTGACGGCTACAACTGCTGGCTCAAACCAATCAGCAGATCTTTCAAAGCCTTACGTTCGTCGACGCTGCCGCCGATGTTGATTTGTGCCACCAGTCGTTCGATCTGAAGCTGCGGCTCAGACGCTTCGGGCAGGTTCAGGTGCTCCGGCAGGATTTCATCGCCGGTACTGACCAGCAGCGCAAAGTGGATGACGTTTTCCAGCTCACGGGTGTTGCCCGGCCAACTGTGGCGCTCCAGCAGGTGCTGCGCCGCTTCGCTGATCAACGGCACCGGCAGATCAAGGCGCTGGCTGTAGATGCCGAGGAAATATTCCGCCAGCGACAGGATGTCGCCGATTCGTTCGCGCAGGGCCGGCAATTCCAGCTGACCTTCGCTAAGGTAGTGGTAAAGCCGTTCGTGAAATTTCCCCGCGTCCACCGCTTGCGCCAGATCAATGCTGGTTGCCGCCACCAGCCGCACATCCACCGGGCTTGGCTGATGTGCGCCGACGCGGGTGACTTCGTGGTTTTCCAGGGCGGCGAGCAGTTTGATCTGGATCGGCAACGGCAAGTCGCCAATCTCGTCCAGATACAAGGTGCCGCCATTGGCCGAACCGAACCATCCGGCGCGACTGCTCGCCGAACCGGTGTAACTGCCGGCGGCATAACCGAACAGCTCGGCATCGGCGTAAGTAGGACTGATCGCGCCGCAATTGACCGAGACGAACAGACCGCTGCGATCACTGGCTCGGTGAATGTGACGGGCGAGCAACTCTTTACCGGTGCCGGTCTCGCCGCGAATAAGCACCGAGATGGCACGCGGCGCCAGGTGTTCCAGCTCTTCGCGCAACTTGCGGGAGCGGGGATCGACGAACACCAGCGCCTTGGCGCGAATGCTCAGGGGACTTTTTTCCGCATCGGGAAAGGTCAGCAACGGCTGACCGAACGTTTCGAAACTCATGGCAGACTCCCGCCCAGAACCGCCGGCAGACGGGGGCGTTCAAAAAAGAAAAAGGTTCAAGCGCGACGCCGGGCGTGGTGTTCCATGCGGTTCTGCAGGCGGTACAGATAAGCAAAACCCTGCTCCCAACGCTGATGCCCGGACTTGACGTTGATGTGCCCGGCTCCGGCAAGAATTCCCGCCTCGGCGCCCCAGTTGCGCGCCAGCTCCAGGGCACGCGGGGCGCTGACGGCGGCGTCGTTGTCGGAACTGACCACCTGACTGGGGAACGGCAGCAAGTCGGTGGGGATCGGCGCGAAATTGCGCAGTGCAGGCGCGCAGGCCGGACGCTCGACATCCGCCGGCGCCACCAGCAACGCACCGCGCACCTGACGCAGGTATTGCACAGGCGCGGTAGCCGCCCAATGTGCAACGGTGATGCAACCCAGGCTGTGAGCAATCAGGATCACCGGCGTGCTGTCGGCGGCAATCGCTTCGGCCAGCGCCGCAACCCAGTCTTCACGGCGCGGTGTCAGCCAGTCGGCCTGCTCCACGCGTGCGCTGTTGGGCAGGCTGTTCTGCCAGTGGGTTTGCCAATGATCTTCTGGCGATCCTTGCCAGCCCGGCACAATAAGGTAGCGGATTGATTCGTTGCGCATGGGGAGCTCTCCTGCGTCGTGTCTGTTCCTGATCGAGTATAGGGACGGGATTTATATTCGTTAAGGAATAAGAAGCTATTTATTAAGACTCGAAAAGAATATTAAATGCAAACCTGTGGGAGCGGGCTTGCTCGCGAAAGCATCAGCTGCATCGACATAGATGTTGGCTGAGCCACCGCATTCGCGAGCAAGCCCGCTCCCACAATAGGTCGGTGGGGTGGCTGGTTTTGCGGGATAAAAAAAGGGCCGCACCCTGCCAAGGAGACGGCCCCGGAAAAACGTAAATCCTGTTTACCGCGCAGTGATCACCGACAATTTGGTAATCCCCGCCCGCTCGATCGAAGCCATGGCACGCGCCACTTCGCCGTAGTTCACCCCGTCGTCGGCCTGCAATTGCACGCGCACTTCCGGGTCTTTTGCCTTGGCCGATTTGAGGTTGAATTCCAGCAAGTCCGGCTGGATCTCATCCTTGTTGATGAACAGTTTGCCGGCGCCGTCGATGCTCACCACCAGCGGGTCTTTCTGCTCGACCGGCGCCACCGCTTCGGTCTTCGGCAGGTTAATCGGGATCGCGTTGGTCAGCAGCGGCGCGGTGACGATAAACACCACCAGCAGCACCAGCATCACGTCCACCAGCGGTGTCACGTTGATCTCGCTCAGCACCTCGTCGCTGTCTTGTGTGGAGAAGGCCATGTCAGGACGCCTCCTTCACTTTTGTCGCGTTGCCCGGTGCCGCGACCTTGTGCGCCGTCGGGTGGATCAGCACGCGAAACGAGCTCTTTTGCGCCAGGCTGTAGAAGTCGTGGGCGAAGTCATCCAGGTCCGCCGCTGTCAGTTTCAGACGCCGCAAAAAGTAGTTGTAAACCAGCACCGCCGGTACCGCGACGGCGATCCCCACACCGGTGGCGACCAGTGCCGCGCCAATCGGACCGGCGACGGTTTCCAGGCTCGCCGAGCCTGCCGCGCTGATGCCTTTCAACGCCTCCATGATTCCCCACACCGTGCCGAACAGACCAATGAACGGCGAGGTGCTGCCAATACTTGCGACCACTGCCAGACCGGTTTCCAGCGAACGGCGTTCACGGACGATCTGCTGACGCAGGGCACGCTCCAACCGATCCTGATGGTTGATCGCCTGGCTCAGGTCATTGGCCTGCGGCGCCTCACCCACCTGAATCGCCGCGTAACCGGCCTGTGCCACCCGGGCCGCAGCGCCAGGTTGGGTTTCGCTCAACTCAGCGGCGGAATCCAGACTCGACGCTGCCCAGAAGCGTTTATGAAACTTGCGATCCTGCGCCTTCAGACGACCGAACTGCACAGCCTTGAGCAGCGCCAGTCCCCAGGTGGCAACGGAAAAAACCACCAGCAGCCAGATCACCGCGCTTTCGATGGATTCCAGTGGAGAGGCCAGTAACGTCATGATGTATTCCCTCGTGTAAACATTTAGCGCGAATAGGTTTCGGTTTAATGAATCTTGAAATCGATGGGCACGCTGACCCAGCCGTCCTGGGCGACATCACCCTGCTTGGCCGGCACAAAGCTCCACTGTTTGACGGCATTGAGTGCCGCATCGTCGAGCTGTTGCCGACCACTGCTTTTCTGAATCTGGATCTCGCCCGGTTTGCCATTGGCCAACACGTGCACCCTTAACAACACCGTGCCTTCCCAGCCGCGACGCTGGGCCAGCGACGGATATTCCGGCGCCGGGTTCTTCAAATACGCGGCGTTGGCCGAGGCCGGTGTCACTGGCGCGGGAGCCGGTGGCGCGGGCGGTGCCGGGGCGGCAACCGGAGCGGCCGGTTGCGGCGGCGCGGGCGGTTGTTCAACAGCTTTGGGCGCCGTTTTCGGCACCGGTTTGGCCACCGGTTTCGGCTTGGGTTTGGGAATCGGTTTGGGTGGCGGAGGCTTCACCGCCAACTCGTCTTCAACCGGTGGTGGTGGCTCCACGACCGGTGCCGGTGGCGGCGGTTCGACCACCGGCGGCGCGGGTGGCGCCGGCCGCGAAAACTCGATGGTCATCGGCGGAATTTCCGGCGGCACGATTGGCAACGCCGGCGTCGGATGCTGGTTGATCCAATAGATCACCGCGCCGTGCACCAGCAGCGCCAGCACGCCGAGCAGAATGGTTTCACGGCGGCTCAGAATGCCCTTGGGCGCACGCTGCAAACGCAGCTGCCCCAGCGGCACACGATGCGGCCGGCCGAGATCGACCAGTTCGCCACTCGGCGTCTGACGCCACAGCAATTCCTGTGCGCTGGCGGCGGTCTGGACATTGCCCATTGATTCACTCCCTGCGGTCTTTTTGCGAAGTACCCGACAGGTCGCCGCAAACATCCCCCGGGCGACCGGTCGTTGGGTGAATCATTGGAGCAATCGCTTATCTCCGAAAGTAACTTTTATCGATGTGTTTAGATTTTTTACGAATATAGGTTTTCGTAGATTGTCGCAAAGCCACGGCCTGCAAGGGCTGGCGCCGAGGGCTGAATTTACAATGCTTTTCAAGCATGAAAATTATTCGGCGAAGGCATGCGAAACCCGCTCATTTCGCGCTTCTTCAGCGGTTTTGCCGGATGAATTCCAGGCCATTCAACCCGGTGTTGCCCATCATGTCCGCCGCGCTGCCCAGTGCCCGCAAGCGTGTGTAGGCCTGATCGGGCGAGAACATCACCCAGGCATGCGCCGTGCCATCGGCCGTCAGCGTATTGAAAGAGATAGCGACCGGGCCTGTTGAAAAGCCATGCCTGAAATGAAAATTGCCAAATGCGATCGGGTAATCGGTGCCGGACACGGACAACGTGCCGGTGAAACTGCCGGTGCGGTCATCGCCCTCGGTCAGGGTCAAGGTTGTATCTGAAGGTTCATGACGATAAACGCCATTGATCGTGGACATGTGCAGCATCCTTGCTTGTGTTTGAGAAGAAATCTGGCGCTGGCTGCGCCTCATGCGTGGCGAACGAAGTCGCCCGGCAGGCTGCTGACCACGCCGTCATAGGTAACGCGCACGCAGTGCCCCTGCAGTTCATGAGTGCCGCGACTTGGCGAGAACAGGGTCAGGGCGAAATAACCGTGATCCTGGTTATTGGCAATCAGCGTGACCACGGTTGGCGGCTGGTAGCCGTTGAGGCTGGCATAACGGCCACTGACAATGCCGTAGTTGATGCCGTGGTGATGCAACGTGCCGCCGAAGACCCCGGTGCGGTCATCGGAATCGACAATGGTCAGAGAGGGCCCATCGAGGGTGTTGGAATAAAGCGCGTTTTGCATGTAAGCGTCCTGCTCGAATGATTGAGTTCACCTCGAGCTTAGAATCAGACGCCAGCAAACGCTGTCATCCATAGGAAGCGCAACCAACATGAAAATGACTTATTTCATGTAAGAAAAAAGCCGCCAGGCTCAATAGCATGACGGCTTTTTTGTGACACAAAATTACTGTTTAACAAACTCTCCAGCCAGACTAACAACATCACCATCAAAGTTGGTGCGCGAACCCGCCGCACGAACTTTCGAATAGGTGTGATCCGGCGAGAACAGCGCCCAGGATTGATAACCCGTGCCGTCATTCAGAGCCGCGAAGGTGATGATCGTAGGCTGCCCGGTGCTGTTCTGGAAATGGTAATGCCCGTAAGCGATGTCGTAGTTCACGCCGTTCTGGTTCAACTTGCCGCTGAAGGTGCCGTTGGAGTCGTTGCCATCGGTAATCGTCAGTTTGGCGCCAGCGTTAGCGTTTACATAAATTCCATTAATGCTCGACATAACGTGATTTCCTTTATCGTTGGATAAGTGTCTTCCGATGAGAGCAAGTTCCCTCCTGGAAACTCACGACACTCAGGATGGTTGGCCATTCACTTATTGTCCACGCGACTTTTCAACGAAATTGCAATAAGCACTATTCATCTCGCACATAACTTATCGCGATTCACTCGAGCATTAATTCCATTTCAACTAACGACTGGCACTGGTCTGCTGCGCCGCCGATGCCGGGGCAATCACGGCGGTCTCGGAGCGCGGCGTACCCTTCGGCACCCAGTCGTAACTCACAGGCAACGCCCGATAGACCCAGTTGCTGATCGCGTCGCTGCCCGGTGCTTTACCCAGATAAGGACTGACGTATTCCCAGACGTTTTCGCCGCCGGCCGTGACCTGGAAAAAGCGCCCGTTCATGCCTTCGTCGATCAGCGTATTGCCGTTGGGCAAACGTCGCGCGCTGCTGATGAACGAGCTATAGAACGCCCACCCCGGCTGCTTCGAATTCGCCGCGCTGTACTGCCAGACGATTTCATTTTTCTGCGGGTCGATTTCCAGCACTCGCGAGCCGGAAATCAGCCCGAGGGTGACGTTCGGATACCCCGCCGAACCCTGGTTGTCGAACACCAGCAGGTTGCCCGCACCGGGCAGCCCGACAGGGATGATGTGCGCGTCGTGCTGGCCGACAAATTGATCCACCGGACGCGGCAGTTTCTGTGCGGTTTTCGGGTTGATCAGCGGCAGGTTCGGGCCGAGGCGCCAGACCACTTTGCCGCTGTGTTTGTCGATGATTGCGATGAAGTTGGCGTTGCGTGAATCGAGCAACAGGTTGTCTGGATTGAAGCGCTTGTCCCCGGCATCGAACCACTTGTTCGGCCCGACCACGCTGAGGTTGTTGATGTGCAGGTAATCCGGGTTGTCGCTGGCGCGCACCAGCTTCAGTTGCTCCGGGGTGAAGCCGAATTCGTTCAGGTGTTCCGAGGCCAGCCACTGCCATTTCACCTGCCCGTCGGGGCTGATTTCATAGATTGCATCGTCGATCACCTCAGGGACTTTGAAGCCTTTGACCTTATGCACCTTGTTCGCCAGCACCACGGTGTTGCCGTTGCTCAGGCGTCGCTGATCATGGTGTTGCTGCGCTGCGCCGCCGGGCGCCTTGTCGCCCCACTGCCAGACCACTTTGCCGTTCCAGTCCAGCTCGCCGACGCTCTGATTGCCCAGGCCGTTACCGGCGGAGCCGAGCTTGCCCGGATCCTTGTCGCTCAGTTGCAACAGCACATGCCCGCGCTCGCCGCCGACCAGTTGCGGGTCGATGATCGCCGACGGAAACCCCGCCTGCGGCCAGGTTTTCACCTCGTTGCCGTTCATGTCGATCAGGTGCGTCTGCTTGTCGGCACCACTGAAAATCACGTATTGGTTGAACGCCTTGTTCGGGTCGTAGCGGGTGACGCCGGTCGGGTACACGCTGGGTGCGGCGAACACCGAGGTACTCAACGCTGCGCCGGATAACAACAGCGCTAAAGCGGTTTTGCCTGGCAACATGATGCAGCTCCTTGAATGACAGATCAGAAGTCGTAGCGACCGGTAACGCCGAGGGTGCGCGGCGTACCGAGCAGGCCTTCATAACCGCCGTTGCCGCCGGTCCACAGGGTCGTGTAGTAGGTCTTGTCGAAGGCGTTTTTCAGCCACAGCGAAACGTCCCACTGGCCCTGATTGAAATCGCCGCGCAGACCGGTGGACAGGTTGACCACCGCGTAGCTCGGGATCTGCCCGTAGTCGGAATCTTCGACCGTGCCCACCGCTTTGGAGCGGAACGCGTAGCTGCCGGTGACGTAGGGTTGCAGACCGTTGGCCAGATTCCATTCGTATTTGCCGTTGGCGTTGCCGATCCATTTCGACGCGCCGACCACCTGGTGCCCGCTGAGGTCGCAGGACGCCGGTGCGCCCGGTGCCTGGCTGACTTCCGGTGGGCACGGCGCATCTTTGTACGAGAGGTAGCTGACGTCGTTGTACGAGCCGTTGAAGTTCAGGGTCAGGCCGCGCAACGGGATCACCGTGCTTTCGAATTCGACGCCGCGCGAGCGCACCGAGCCGGCGTTGGTCAGGTATTGCACGCGGTTGACGTCGTCGTAGGCGTTGGTCTGATAGGCGTTGACCTGAGTCCAGAAAACGTTGGCGTTGAGCTGCAGACGCCGGTCCCACAAGGTGCTTTTGAAACCGAGTTCGGCGTTGTTGGCGCGCTCGGTGCCGATCAGCAGCGAGTCGGCGCCGGCGGTTGGCGCCGAACCCACTGCGAGGTTCACCCCACCGGATTTTTCGCCGTGGGACAGCGTGGCGTAGCCGAGTAGATCATCGGTGATGCGATAGCTGAGGTTGAGCAATCCGGAGGGGCTTGAGCTGTACTGATTCAGATCGCCGGAATCGTATGCACCAGTGCGTCCGCGGCGTGCCGTGGCCGCTGCGCCGGTGACAGTGGCACCACCGACCGGCGCATCGCGGGTGACCCAGGCGTTCTTCTCTTCATAGGTGCCGCGCACCCCGGCGGTGAAGTCCAGGCGCTCAGTGAGGTGCCAGGTGCCTTGGGCGAACAGGGCGAAGCTGTCGGTCTTGATGTGGCCGTTGCCGACGCTGCCGACGTTGGCCAGCGCACCGCGTGGCGTGCCGTTCCAGATGTCGGCCTGCGGGCCGTAATAGGCGAAGGATTTGTTGTCCAGATCCGAGCCGAAGTAGTAAGCGCCCACCACGTAATCGAAGAACTCGCCCTTGGGCGAGGCCAGACGAAATTCCTGCGAGTACTGTTTGTCTTCGACCGAAACCCCGGCATTGTAGGTCGCCGCAACGTTGAGACCGTCGTCGTTGGCCGGGGTGAAATTCCAGAAGCGATAGGAGCTGATCGAGGTCAGGGTGAAATCGCTCGGCAGCGTCCAGTTGGCCTCCACCGACGTGCCGCCCTGATGCACGGTGACGTGCTGGTCGTTGTCCAGATTGACCTTGCGGTGCGAGCCGTTGACCAGCGTCGCGCCGGCGGCATTGGCCCGCGATTGGTAGAGGTTGACGCCGTTGATGGTCGGTCCGGTGTTGTACAGCACGCGCGTGCCGGCGCTGGAGTCCTCTTCGTTGTAATCGCCGATCCAGCGCAGATTGAAATCTTCGTTGGGCTTGAACAGCAATTGCGCACGGAAGCCATCGCGCGAGCCTCCGTTCAGCTCATGGCCGTTGTATTCGTTCTTTATATCGCCGTCGCTGCGGGTGCGATAGGCCGAAAAGCGCCCGGCCAGTTCATCGTTGATCGGCCCGGAAATGGTGCCCTTGGTCTGGAAGTAGCCGTCCTCGCCGAACGAGGTTTCGATGCTGCGCTCAGGGGTGAACGTCGGTGCGCGTGTGCTGATGTTGATCACCCCTGCGGTGGTGTTCTTGCCGAACAGCGTGCCCTGCGGCCCGCGCAGGACTTCGAGCTGTTCGATGTCCATCAGGTCGAACACCGCCATCCCCGGACGACCCAGATACACGTTATCGATGTACAGACCGACGCTGCCTTCCAGGCCGTCGCTCGCCGGGTTGTTGCCCAGGCCACGAATCGACACGCTGGACTGGCGCGCGTGCATGTAGGCGACGTTGACGCTCGGCACCAGTTGCTGCAAATCCTGAATCCGGTAGACCCGCTGCGTCTCCAGATTCTGCCCGCTGACCACGCTCATCGGCGTCGGCACGTCTTGCGAACTTTCTTCGCGCCGGCGCGTGGTGACGGTCACGGTTTCCAGCTGCGAGCTGTTGGCCGCCGGTTTGCCGGCCGGCGCCGGTGGCGGTGCTTCGGCCTCGTCGGCGTAGCTGTGAGTCCAGCTGGCGCTCCCCGCCAGCAACAGGGCCAGAGGCAGGCGTTTGAGCCGTCGTGGCGTTAAGGGTGACGCAAGGTTCAACGGACTCATGGCGCGGCTCCTGGTCAAAAAACACACAGACATCTTCAGCGCTGCATATTCTTTTCGGTTATTTATTTATGGATTTACAAATATTTACTGCATAAGAGATTGCCTTTATAAGGAGTCGACCTAATGCATATCCAATGCATTTCCCGGATATTTTTTATGTGAAAAATGCATATCGACTTGCGCCAACTTCGTCACTTCATCGCCCTCGCCGAACAACGCAGCTTCGTCGCCGGCGCGCAGGCGGTGAACCTGTCGCAGTCGGCGTTCAGCCGCAGCATTCAGGCGCTGGAACACAGCGTCGGCTGTCAGTTGGTCGATCGCGGGCGCAAGGATCTGCCGCCGACCAAGCAGGGTCAGGTGCTGCTCGAACATGCACGGCGACTGGTCAGCGGCGCGCAGCAGATGGCCAACGAGATCAGTCAGTTCAATGGTCTGGAGGCGGGCGAGTTGCGCTTCGGTTGCGGCCCGGCGCCGGCGGCCGGATTGATCCCGCGCGCGATCGGCGCGTTCATCGGGCGCTACCCGAAAGCGCGGGTGCAATTTCAGGTCGATGACTGGCAGAGCCTGAGCAAACGCCTGCTCAGCGAGGAGTTCGAGTTCTTCGTCGCCGACACTCGACACTTCGAGGCCGATCCGGATTACCTGACGTACCGCTTGCGGCCGCGCAAATGGCATTTCTGTTGCCGTGCCGGGCATCCGTTAGCGGCATTTGAACGGGTTTCGGCCGAGCAATTGATGAGCTATCCACTGGCAGTGAGCATTCGTCCGCCGAACTTGCGCAAGGTCATCGTCGACCTCAGCGGCCGCCCGGATTTCACGCCGAATGTGGAATGCGAAAACAGCTCGAGCCTGCTCAGCGTGGTGCTGCGTTCGGATGCGATCGGCATTGTCGGGGCGTATTCAGATGCGCTGCATCAGGCCAAGGGTGAGCTGGTGTGTTTGCGGATCGACGGCCTGGCGGATGATCTGGAAGAGCTGTACACCCGCTATGGGATTGTCAGTCGGGCGGGGTATCGCTTGTCGCCGCTGGCCGAGGCGATGATTGAGCAGATCAAGGCGATTGATGCGGTGGATGAGGAGGTGTGTTCGCTGGAGAATTTTGCAGTCTGATCCACCGCCTTCGCGAGCAGGCTCGCTCCCACAGAGTTAGCGTCGATCACAAATTCTGCGCTCACCACAATCCACTGTGGGAGCGAGCCTGCTCGCGAAGAGGCCGTTACAGGCGCCAATGCAATCCCCGCATAAAACCCATTCCCCAAATGCACTTGCCGAACACCCCCGCCGAAAGCGACAACCCTCGCCTGTCTTTCTGACCGGTGAATCTCATGTCCAATCCGCAAAACCCTGTGCGCAATGTGCTGTACATCATGTGCGATCAGCTGCGCCGCGATTACCTGTCCTGTTACGGTCATCCGCATCTGCACACGCCGAACATCGATCGCCTGGCCGCCGCTGGCGTGCGCTTCAGCCGCGCTTACACCCAGGGCACGATCTGCGGCCCGTCGCGGATGTCGGCCTACACCGGGCGCTACGTCAGCAGCCATCAGGTCACGTGGAACGCCGTGCCGTTGCCGCTGGAAGAACTGACGATCGGTGATTACCTGCGCCCCCACGGCATCCGCACCGCGCTGGTCGGCAAGACCCACGCCACGGCCAATGTCGACGCCCTGCAGCGTCTGGCGATCAACCCGGACAGCGCGCAGGCCGAAGCGCTCAACGAGGTCGGTTTCGAGCCGTACTTCCGCCACGACGGAATCTTCCCCGACGACCCGCTGTTCGACGACAAACGCGAGTCCGCGCCCTACACCCATTACCTGCGCGAGCAGGGCTTCGCCGGGCGCAACCCCTGGCACGACTGGGCCAACGCCGCCGAAGGCGAGAACGGCGAAATCCTCAGCGGCTGGCACATGCGTCATGCGCATTTGCCAGCGCGAATTCCCGAGCAGTTCTCAGAGACTGTCTACACTACAAATCGAGCCATCGACTTCATCACCGAGCAAGGTGAGAAATCCTGGTGTTTACACCTCTCCTACATCAAACCGCACTGGCCCTACATCGTACCGGCGCCATACCACGCCTTGTACAGTACGAAATCGATTCTCGAACCGGTCCGCGCGACGCCCTCCGAAGCGAGCAAACACCCCGTATACGCGGCGTTTCGCCAGCATGAGGAAAGCCTCAACTTCTCCCGTGATTCAGTACGATTGAATGTAATCCCCACCTACATGGGCCTGATCAAGCAAGTGGATGATCAGCTCGGGCGGCTGTTCGATTTTCTGCAGAGCAACGGTCGTTGGGATGACACCTTGATCGTGTTCACCAGCGATCACGGCGACTTTCTCGGCGACCACTGGCTGGGCGAGAAGGAGTTTTTGCTGGAACAGGCAGTGGGCGTGCCATTGATCGTGCGCGACCCGCGCACGGCGGCGGACATCACCCGGGGCACGGTGGATGAGCGGCTGGCGGAAACCATTGATGCCTTGCCAACGTTTCTCCAGGCGCTGGGCCTTGCGGGCGCCGAGCATCGCCTGGAAGGACGCTCGCTGATCCCGCTGTTGCACGGCGAAAATCCCGACTGGCGCCGCTACGCCATCAGCGAATACGACTACGCCTTCCAGGCCCCGGCACGCGAGCGACTTGGCCAGCCGATCGACCGCTGCCGCATGACCATGGTGCGCAGCGAGCGCTGGAAATACCTGGCGTACGACGGCTTCCGGCCGCAGTTGTTTGATCTGCTGAATGATCCGCAGGAGTTGCGCGATCTGGGTGATGATCCTGATTACGCTGCAGTGCGCGAGGAGCATGCGGGATATCTGTTCGAGTGGGTACGCGGCTTGAAGCGGCGGACCACGATCAGTCATCAGGAGATTGATTTGCGTGGACAGCGGTTTCGCTATGGCGAGCCGGAGACCGAGAAGGTCGTGCAGATTGGCGTTTGGTGAATTAAAAGCTTCGCGAGCAGGCTCGCTCCCACAGGGCCATATGTTGTTCACATCCATTGTGTTCAACACACTTCCAATGTGGGAGCGAGCCTGCTCGCGAAAGGGCCCGATCAAACGCCGCCGATATCAAGCCCTTTGATGGTTTGACTACGCTGCCCCGATGCCCCAACCGGCACCTCACCCTTGAGCGTCACCCGCCGCACGATACGATCCTGAGTGCCGTAATCATCAATCGCATAATGCTGAGTCGAACGGTTATCCCAGATCGCCACATCACCGGCCTTCCAGCGCCAGCGCACGGTGTTTTCCTGACGGATCACATGGCTCTGCAACAGGCCAAACAAATGTGCCGAATCGGCTTGCGAATAACCCTTGATGCGTTTGACGAAGTGCCCCAGCAACAAACTTTTCTCGCCGCTGATCGGATGCACACGCACCACCGGATGCTCGGTCTCGTAGACGGTCGAGGTGAAGACCTTGCGATAGCGCTCAAGCTTCTCCGGCGACACGTCTGGCTTGGCCCCGGCGTAGTCGTATTCGTTGCTGTGTACGGCGACCAGTTTGTCCGCCAGTTCACGCAGCTCGCTCGGCAGTTCGTTGTAGGCAGTCGCGGTGTTGGCCCACAGGGTGTCGCCACCGAAGGCCGGCGCCACCACCGAGCGCAGGATCGAGGCTTTCGGGTAGGCGTCGACGAAGGTCACGTCAGTGTGCCAGGAGTTGGCGCGCTGGCCTTCGGCCCCGTCCAGCTCCAGCAGATAACGCGTGCCTTCACGCACCGGTACGGTCGGATGCGCCACCGGCTCGCCGAGCAGATGGGCGAAGGCTTCCTGGCGCTGATCGTCGAGCTGGGTCTGCTCGCGGAAGAACACCACCTTGTACTGAATCAGCGCCTGCTGAATGGCTTCGACCGTGGCGGCGTCCAGTTCACCGGACAGGTGCACGCCACGAATCTCGGCGCCGATACGGCCGGCCACCGGATGGATTTCCAGCGCGTGGACAGCAGGTTTTACAGCGAGTGCGGCATTGCTCATGGGTAGACCCTCATCGACTGCTTGCGGTTAGGCGGCAGCGAAACATCGCTCTATCTATATTCCATTTACATCTAATAGATATTCACATGCTTCGTTGACGGAATAAGAGCTTGCATTTAAAACCTCAAGCAACCCTCGTCGCAAATGCCTTCGAGCTATTTTTAGGATGCCGGAAAAGCATATGGATCTTCGCCAGTTGCGCTACTTCATCGCCCTCAACGAACACCGCAGTTTTGTCCGTGCGGCGGACGCGATGGGCATCACTCAACCGGCGTTCAGCCGCAGCATTCAAGGGCTGGAGCAAGAGTTCGGCTGCGTGCTGGTGGATCGCGGCAACAAGGATCTGCGCCCGACACCCGAAGGCCAGGTGGTGCTGCAACACGCCCTGACCCTGGTGCAAGGCGCGGCGCTGCTCAGCGCGGAAGTGACGCAGATGACCAAGCTCGATGCCGGGGAACTGCACTTCGGCTGCGGCCCGGCCCCGGCGGTGAAACTGGTGCCGGACGCGGTGGCGCAATTCATCAACGCGCACCCGAAAGTGCGCACCTGTTTTCAGGTGGATAACTGGGAAAAACTCAGCCGTGCGCTGAGCCGTGAAGAGATCGAATTCTTCATCGCCGACATCCGCCACTTCGAAGCCGACCCGAACTTCCAGACCCAGGCCCTGACGCCCAAGCGCGGGGTGTTTTTCTGCCGACCCGGGCATCCGCTGCTGGCCAAGGAAAGCCTGTCGACCAACGACATGTTCGACTACCCGCTGGCGACCACGCTGATCCCGCCAGGGATTCGCAAACTGCTGGCGAACCTCAGCGGCCGGATCGATTTTTCGCCGACCATCGAGACCGAGCATTTCCCGGCGCTGGTGAAAGTGGTGCTGCAATCGAATGCCATCGGCATCGGTACGGAAGAAGCGTTTTACGAGGACATTGCCCAGGGTTCACTGGCGCTGCTGCACTGGCGCAATCTGCCGCAGAATCTGGAGAGCATGAACGCGCGCTGCGGGATTGTCAGTCGCACAGGATTTCGCTTGTCGCCGGCAGCGAGAGCGATGATCGAGACGTTGGTGGCGGTGGATAAACAGGCAATCAGTGTCGCGGTTTGAGGACGCCTTCGCGAGCAAGCCCGCTCCCACAGGGGATCGTTGTGAATACAAAATCTGTGTTCACTGAAGATCCCTGTGGGAGCGGGCTTGCTCGCGAAAAGGCCCGTCCAGACACTGGAGATTCAGAGCTTGGCCGCCGCCAGTTCAGGCGCCACCCAATCACTGACCTTGAACGGCTTGCGAATCAGCTTCTGCTGCGCCGCCAGGTCTACCGAGTCCTGCAACTTGCCGAGGAACACCGGGTCCAGCGTCGACGGGAACACTTCGCTGAGTTTCTGATCCTGAAGGTCCTGGGTCAGGATCACCGGTGGATAACTCGCCAGCCCCGACACCAATTGCACGTAGGCAGCCTTGTTGCTGTCCTGAGTCAGCCACTCAACCGCCTGCTGCTGCGCCTTGAGCAGTTTTGCCACGACCTCCGGGTGCCCGTCGACGAACTTGCCGGTGCCGACCAGCACTGACTGCACGCTGCCGGCGCCACCCAGATCCTTGGTATTGAGCGGCAATTCCGCCAGCCCCTTGGCTTGCAGCGCCGTCAGCCCTGAACTGCCCCACGACGCGTCAATCTGTTTCGCCGCCAATGCCGCGACCGCGCCGCTGAAGTCGAGATTGATCACTTTCAGATCCTTCTCGCTCAAGCCCTGACTGGCCAGCGCCGCATCAAACGACAGCTGCGTGGCGGTGCCACGGAAGATCGCCACGCGCTTGCCTTTCAGATCCTGCAGTGTCTTGATCCCCGACCCCGGCACCACGCCCAGATACTGTTTCACCCCACGCGCACTGGCGCTGAGCAAACGCGTGTCGAGGCCATTGGACTTGCCGATGATCGCCGCAAGGTCGCCCAGATATGCCAGATCGACCTGACCATTGGCAAACGCTTCGTTGATCACCGGCCCGGCGCCCTTGAAGAAGCTCCACTGAATCTTGATGCCCTGATCGGCGAAGGCTTTTTCGAAGATCTGCTGGTCACGCAGCACGTCCACCACACCGCCGCCGCTGTGCTGGGTGCCGGCGCTCAGGTCAGGCACGGCGATCCTGATTTCCTTGAGTTCGTCAGCCTGCGCGTTAAACGCCAGCAGGCCCGCCAGTGCCGGAATGGCAAACAGACTGAAGACTCGTTTGAAGGGAAGGTTCATGGGTACGGCTCCTAGATCACGACAGGCGTTGAGGAGCCGAAAGTAGGCCGAAGCATGACCTTCGCTTAAATACTATAAATGCACATTTTTATAGCCTTTAGCGCTAAGCGTGAAATCACGCGGGCTGCAGCGGCGTATGCATTAACAGCATCGAAAATATTCTTCGAATGCATTGGATGCGCGTCGCGCTGCAAGCCTTAAATGGTCTGGCTTATCTCTCAATAGAATTGATTTGAATTTTTATAGATCAATTTTGCATACACCGCTAGCCAATTGTGGGAGCGGGCGTGCTCGCGAAGAGGCCGTGTCATTCACCATCATCGGTGCCTGACACTCCGTCTTCGTGAGCAAGCCCACTCCCACACAGGCACAGCGGTTCGCCATGCAACCCGACAACGGAGGTCACCCATGGCCCGTGATTCCCTGCTCAGCCTGCCGCTGCCCGCGCCACCTCTGAAAAGCCGGCGCGCGTGGCCGAGCCTCAACCAACGTCTGTTGCCATGGCTGTTGCCGATCAGCCTGTTCGCTCTGTGGTGGCTGGCCGCACGCAATCAATGGATGAGCGAGCAGATCCTGCCGGCGCCATCGCTGGTGTGGAACAGCGCCATCGAGCTGTCCCAGGGCGAGTTGTGGAGTCATTTGTGGATCAGCCTGCAACGTCTGCTCTGGGGCTTGCTGGCAGGGATCTCAGCTGGTGCGCTGCTGGGTGCCGCGCTGGGCTTCAGCCGTCGCCTCGAACGCCTGGTCTTCCCGACGTTCGCCGGTCTGGCACAGGTACCGACGCTGGCGTGGATTCCGCTGTTCATGGTGTTTTTCGGCATCGGCGAAGTGCTGAAACTGGTGGTGCTCATCAAGGCCATCGTGGTGCCAGTGACCCTGCACACCCTGGTCGGCGTTCGTGATGCGCAACCGAAACTGCGCGAAGCCGCCGCCGTATTGCGCCTGCCGTCGTATTTGCTGATCCGGCGCCTGGTGCTGCCCGCTGCACTGCCGGCGTTCATGGCCGGCGTGCGTCTGGCCCTGGCCGCTGGCTGGACTTCATTGCTGGCGGTGGAGCTGTTGGCGTCCAGCGAAGGCATCGGCTACCTGATGGTCTGGGCACGGCAACTGTTCATGCTCGACATCGTGTTCGTGTGCATCGTGGTCATCGGTGTGCTCGGTGTCGCGATGGATCGCGGCATCGGTTTTCTCGACCGCAAACTGGTGCACTGGCCGCACCCGGCGACTGCGGAAATCCGCCGAGGCCCACGTTATCAAGGCTGGCAACGGCTGCAACCGTGGCTGTTGCCCCTGAGCCTGATCGGCGTCTGGCAAGTGGCGAGCGATCAGCAGTGGGTCGATGTGAATATTCTGGTCAGCCCGCTGGCGGTACTGGAAACGACCAGGAACGGTCTGCTCGACGGCACGCTGATCAGCGGCATGGCCTTGAGCCTCGGTCGTACCCTTGGCGGGTTGCTGCTGGGCGGCGGACTCGGTTTCGCCCTCGGCCTGTTGCTGGGTCTGTCGCGCACCAGCGAACGGCTGCTCGGCCCGACTCTCGCCGCCATTCGCCAGATCGCGATTTTCGCCTGGGTGCCGCTGCTCACCGCGTGGTTCGGATTGGGTGAATTGGCGAAGTGGGTGTTCGTCGCCCTCGCCGCGTTTTTCCCGCTGTTCATCGCCACCCAACGCAGCGTCGCCAACCTCTCGCCACAACTCAACGAAGCCGCGCAGGTGCTGCGCCTGAGCCTCGGTCAGCGCCTGCGCCGTCTGGTGCTGCCGGGGGCGGCGCCAGGGATTTTCGCCGGGCTGCGCCTGAGCCTGATCTACGCCTGGCTCGGCACCATCGGCGCCGAATATTTCATGCCGTCCAACGGCGGCATCGGCAGCCAGATGATCGGCGCCCAACAACTGCTGCGCATGGATCTGATCATGGCCGCGATGCTGCTGGTCGGCCTCACCGGCGCCCTGCTCAACCTCATCGGCCAACGCCTGGAAATTCGCGCTACTCGCTGGAGACACGCATGAACGCACCGATTGTCAGCTTCACCCACGTAGGCAAATCCTTCGACGTCGACGGTTTCGAACTGGAGGCGATTCGCGAATTCAACCTCGACATCGCCGAGGGCGAATTCGTCGCCATCGTCGGCTCCAGCGGTTGCGGCAAATCCACCTTGCTGCGTTTACTGGTGGGTCTGGATACGCAGTTTCGCGGGCAGATCAGTGTCGATGGCAAAGCCGTCAGCGGCATCGGCGGCGAGCGCGGCATCGTGTTTCAGGAGCATCGGCTGTTCCCGTGGCTGACCGTGGCCGACAACATCGGTCTGGGCCTGGTCAACGAGCCGCTGAGCACCGCCGAAAAGCAGCAGCGCATCAACGATTTCATCGATCTGGTCGGCCTTCGCGATTTCACCCGCGCCTATCCGCACCAGCTCTCCGGCGGCATGGCCCAGCGCGTGGCGATTGCCCGTGGACTGGTCGCCAGCCCACGGATTCTGCTGCTCGACGAACCGTTCGGCGCCCTTGATGCGTTGACCCGTCAGCAAATGCAGGACGAGCTGCTGGCGATCCGCGACCGGGCGAAAATCACCACGATCCTCGTCACCCACGACGTCGAAGAAGCGATCTTTCTCGCCGATCGCGTGGTGGTGATGGAGCCGCGTCCGGGACGGATCAAGCAAGTGGTCGACATCGCCTTGCCGCACCCGCGTCAGCGCAGCAGTTTCGACTTCCATCAGTTGCGCGAAGAGCTGCTGCACGAACTGACCAGTGACGACCATTACCAACCGAGCCTGCCGGTCCAGATCCGCGATCTGCCGCTGTCGTTCATTGCCTGCTGAGAGGAGCTTTTCGATGCCGCAACGCCCCAACTTTCTGGTGATTCTGGCCGACGATCTCGGCTTTTCCGACATCGGCGCCTTCGGTGGCGAAATCGCCACGCCGAACCTCGATGCCCTGGCCAATAACGGCCTGCGCCTGACCGATTTCCACACCGCACCGACCTGCTCGCCAACCCGTTCGATGCTGCTGACCGGCACCGACCACCACATCGCCGGCATCGGCACCATGGCCGAAGCGCTGACCCCGGAGCTGATCGGCAAACCGGGTTACGAGGGCTACCTCAACGACCGCGTCGTCGCCCTGCCGGAGCTGCTGCGCGAGGCCGGTTATCAGACGTTGATGAGCGGCAAATGGCACCTCGGCCTGACTGCTGAACTGGCACCGCAGGCTCGTGGTTTCGAGCGTTCGTTCTCGCTGCTGCCGGGTGCGGCCAACCATTATGGTTTCGAGCCGACCTACGATGAACACACCCCTGGCCTGCTGAAATCGACCCCGGCGCTGTACATCGAAGACGACACCTTTATCGACAAATTACCCAAGGATTTCTACTCGTCGGATGCCTTCGGCGACAAGCTGCTGCAGTATCTCAAGGAGCGCGATCAGAGCCGGCCATTCTTCGCTTATCTGCCCTTCTCCGCACCGCACTGGCCGTTACAGGCACCGGCCGACATCGTCGAAAAATACCGTGGTCGCTACGACGCCGGTCCCGAAGTCTTGCGTCTGGAGCGCCTGGAAAAACTCAAGGCGCTGGGCCTCATCGAGCCGGATGTCGAGCCGCATCCACTGATTCAACTGAATGCGCAATGGGCTGCGCTGAGTGATGAGCAACGGCAGATTTCCGCGCGGGCCATGGAGGTCTACGCGGCCATGGTCGAGCGCATGGACTGGAACATCGGCCGGGTGGTCGATTACCTGCGCCAGCAGGGCCAACTCGATAACACCTTCATCCTGTTCATGTCCGACAACGGTGCCGAGGGCGCACTGCTGGAGGCGTTTCCCAAGTTCGGCCCGGAACTGCTGACCTACCTCAATCAGCATTACGACAACAGCCTCGACAACATCGGCCGCGCCAATTCCTACGTCTGGTACGGGCCGAGCTGGGCGCAGGTGGCGACCGCGCCGTCACGGCTGTTCAAAGCCTTCACCACCGAGGGCGGGATCCGCGTACCGGCGCTGCTGCACTATCCGCAATTGCCAATCAAAGGGCAGATCAGCCACGGCTTCGGCACGGTGATGGACATCACCCCGACGATTCTCGATCTGGCCGGCGTGCGCCATCCGGGCAAGCAATGGCACGGCAAACCGGTGGCGCCGCTGCGCGGTAAATCGTGGCTGGGCTTTTTGTCCGGCGAGACGGCGCAGGTGCATGACGAGCACACCGTGACTGGCTGGGAGTTGTTTGGCCGGCGGGCAATTCGCCAAGGGTCGTGGAAAGCCGTGTGGATCCCCGGGCCGGTGGGGCCGGCGACCTGGCAGCTGTATGACCTGAGCAGCGATCCGGGGGAAATTCATGATCTGGCGTCGAGTCAGCCGGACAAGCTCAGCACCTTGATTGGGCATTGGCAGAAATATGTGGAGGAGACCGGGGTGATTCTGAGTGCTTCGCCGTTTCAGCCGGATTGAGGTTGCCTGATCCGACGCCTTCGCGAGCAAGCCCGCTCCCACAGTTGGAATGCGTTCCCCTGTGGGAGCGGGCTTGCTCGCGAAGAGGCCCGCAAATTCACCATCAAGCCTGAGCCGTACGCGCCTCCTCCGCTACCACTTCATCCCGCCGAACAAACCGGTTCGCCCGCCCGAACGTGCCGAAATCATTGAACCGCACGCCCATCTCGCGCATCACCTTGTGCGCCACCGGCACGGTCATCTGCCGGATGTAAAACGGTTCCTTCACCACAAAATGATGAATCCCGTGGCTGCTGCCGAAGTTGAAGCAGAACGCCTGCAACGGCCACAACCACCACGGGTTCAACACCTGGCATTGCTGCAGCACGTTGCCCGCCTCGATGTCGCCGTAGTAATGCATGTTCGAGCTGATGAAGTGCAGGCAAAAGGTGCGCAGCACGTTCGGACCGATGATCACCACTGCCGCGATATCGATCACCTGCATCACCGACAGCGTGGTCGCCGACCATTCAATCGGCGAACCCATGAGGTAGGCGATGCCATTCGCCGCATGAAAACCGAGAAACACATACCACGCGCCCCAATGCACCAGCGCCAGCGGCGCGTAAACCTTCAGGGTACGTTTGATGATGTTGAATTTGTGCGCCCAGGTCTTGGCCCGCAGCATGCGGATGAACGCCGACATCACGTTGTCGCCGACCATCAGCAAGCGCGCAAAACCCCAAGGCTCGCCGTTGGTGATCGCCCGCTCCTCCATGTCGGTTTCAGTGCCGGAGACCTTGTGGTGGTTGAGGTGCAGATGGCGGCGGATCCACGGGTTGATCGTGCTCGGCCGCGCCAGCCAGACCAGGCCCATCATCAAATTGTGCGGCACACGCTGCTTGCGAAAATACATGCTGTGGATCAGGTCGTGCTCCAGCTCGTGGGTCAAGGACGCGAAAAACGCATTCAGCAGCAGGCACACCCACCATGCCATGTGACCCGTGATGTACAGCGTCGCCGAACCGATCATCCCGGCCAGGGCGAAGGCCAGAATCCCCGCGCCGAGGGCGTCCTGGTGTTGCAAAATCGGATAGCGCTGACGCAACTCGACGCCCTTGGCCAGCACCACTTCGCGAATATGCGCTGATCGCTGGGCAGCATTGTGTCGCTGGGGACTTGCAGAAGTACGGTCCATGCTTCCATCCTCTGGTTATTGATGTTCGCATCCTGCCTTGCGAAAGCTTTATTGATGGTAGCCGTGAACGCCAACCTGTTGACCGGAAGCGCCAATCAGCATGAAGGAACCGACCTCGCTCGCCAGCTGGACCCGTGCCTTGCGCAAGCAACTCGATGCGCTGGGGCTGGACAGTCTCGGCCTGTGCCAACAGGCCGGACTCGATCCGCAGTTGATGGACGACCCGAACGCGCGTTATCCGTTGTCCGGCACCACGCGCCTGTGGCAACTGGCAGTGCAGTTCAGCGGCGATCCCGCGATCGGCCTGCGAGTGTCGCGCTTCGTTAGCCCGACCACGTTCCATGCGCTGGGTTATGCGCTGGTGGCCAGCGGCAGTCTGCGCGAAGTGTTCGAACGCATCGTGCGTTATCACCCGGTGGTCAGCGATGCATTGGAACTGGAGCTGAGCCGCAGCGATGACCGCTATCTGTTTCGTCTGAAAATTCCGTCAGGCAATCCGGCGCCGGCCTTCGAAGCCATCGATGCGTTTGCCGCGATCTACGTGCGTACTTGCCGCAATCGCCTGGGTCGCGATTACGCGCCGCTGGCGGTGTACCTGCGCCGCCCGGAACCGTCCGATGCGCATCAGTGGCACAGGGTGTTCCGCGCTCCGGTGCATTTCTCCTGCGCCGAAGATCGCCTGGAGTTTGCCCTCGCCGACTTCGACAGCCACCTCGACGACGCCAACCCGGAACTGGCCGAACACAACGAAGCGGTGCTCAAGCGCACCCTGGCCCAGCTCCAACCGCTGACCTGGGAGCGCAAGGTGCGCGACGCTATCGAAGAGCAACTGCCTGAAGGCGAACCTAGCGCCGAACGCATCGCCCAGGCCTTGCACCTGAGCCTGCGCAGCCTGCAACGGCACTTGGCGGATGAGGGCTGTCGCTTCGACACGCTGCTCAACGAGAGCCGCGAAAACCTCGCGCTGCTGCACCTGCGCGATCCGCAGTGTTCGTTGAGTGAAGTCAGTTACCTGCTGGGGTTTGCCGACACCAGCAGCTTCAGCCGCGCGTTCAAGCGCTGGACGGGAATGACGCCGGGGCAGTTTCGCGATCAGTTGCGCTGAACATCAGCCCTTGATCAAGCTGCGTTGCAGGCCGGAAGTCCACTGTTCGACCATCGCCTCGCCTACTTCGGCAAAATCGGGGTACTTGCGGCTGTGTCTGGCCATTTCCTCGATCGCCATCTGCATGCCGTGAGCCACTTGTTGCAGTAATTCGTTGCAACGCGCCTCGGTCAGGTTGCATGCCGTACGACCGAACCGCACCAGCATCTTGTACTTGGGCCAGGCTTTTGAACCGCCCAGCAGCAGCGCCATGCTGTCGCTCTTGATATAAACCGACGTTGTGATGATGTCGTACGCCGGCGCGAGCCTGACGGATGACTGCTCTGCACAATCTTCGTAAAGCACGCCGAAATTCTTCAGATGCGCATCACCGTTTTTCAGCCCCGCAGACAACGCGACAATCTTGAAAAACGCTTCCAGGGCAGAGCCCAGCAACTGCGGCGAAACGAATGCCTTGATCTGCCGCGCGGCACCTTCATAGGAACCGTCGTATTTGGCTTTCGACGGCCACCCATTCAGTACACAGAAATCCTCGAAACCGAGGTACCCCGAATCGCTCAGGTCAAAACGCTCGACCACCAGAAATTTGCCGCGCTCGCTGAGCTCGAATGTTGGCACTTCGAGGCCGCAGTGCTGTGCCGCCCGCATACAGAAATATTCATTGGTTGCCAGCTGCGGATACTCTTCGGCGCGAAAGGCCTTGACCAGATGAGTCGCCCCCCGATGAGTCAGGCGATCAATCGCGGCAGCGCTGTCACGCACCAGCACTTTGGGCTGCACGCCTGACACTCCGGAATACTGACCGTAGGTCTGTAACAGATCTTCGAACAGCCCCTGAGCACCATCGTGCACCAGCAGATCGCTGAGGGATGTTGCCGGAGGCTGATCAGTCGCCGGTGTGCTGGCAATTGCCAGACGGCCGAGCTGATGTGGGCCAACGATAGCCAATAAAGCAAAATCATCGAAGCCACGCACGGCTTTACTGAAGCGCCGCATCAACTCCTCACGCAGCGCGCCTTCGGGCAAGTTCATCTCGAAGACGGGGTGAATACCATGTTCCCAGCCATAGCTGTCCAGGCGAGTGGGCATCGTCAGCGATACCGCATTGTCGGCGCTGGCATCTTCGCGATAACTGAACACACTGTCGTCGCGAATCTGCCCGCGCCCCAGCGTCCCGACCACCTGCTCACCTACACGGATTTGCAACCTGTCCGGCGTTTCAGTCATGGAAATTCACTTTTTGCAGAGCGTCGAGGGTTGGGCGATTGGACTTACGGGGAACGGCAACCAACTCGTAACCGAAGCCATTGAGTATCGCCTCAACCTTGCGCAGGCCGATTTCGGAGACCGTGTTGTTTTCGATCCCCGAGATGGTGGCGCGGCTCATGCCGTATTGTTGAGCCAGTGCCTGCTGAGAGAGTTTGCGCGCCTTGCGCAAGCTTCTGATCACTTCGCCGATCTGTTCCATTGCACAAACCTGCACTGTTTACGATGCATTTATAGATAAATAAATGAAATGCATCACATGCGATGCACTAGTCACCAAACTCTAGCTGAGTTTCAGAATACTTGCACGGCGCATCATTGGCTCAGGACAAAACCCAACTCAAACACTGTGCCACTCGCATCACTGCTCACCCTGACCTGCCCGCCATGCAACAGCATGATCGACTGCACGATCGCCAGCCCCAGCCCACCGGAATCCCCAGGCTGCGCCCGTGAAGGATCGACGCGATAGAAGCGGTCGAACAGTTTGCCCAGATGTTCTGGCGCGATGACCGGGCCGTGGTTGTGGACCTGCAACCAGCATACGCCCGGCTCATCGTGGCGGCGCAGGCTGATCAGTGTGCCTTCATCGGCGTGACGCACCGCGTTGGCCAGCAGATTACCCAGGGCACGTTGCAGCAGTTGCTGATCGGCCAACAGTTCGCCGTGCAGCCGGTTTTCCAGGCGCAACTGGCGATCATCGGCCAAGGCTTCGAAGTAATCGCACAGCTCGCTGCCGACGCTGTGCAGATCCAGGGTTTGCAAGTCGAGCGCGCGCTCCGCCTGTTCGGCGCGGGCGAGGAACATCAGGTTCTCGGCCATGCGTTTGAGGCGTTCGAATTCTTCCATGTTCGACGCCAGCAGCTCCTGATACTCCGCCGTGCTGCGCGGGTGATTCAGCGCCTGGCCGTTGCTGGCGAGCAAGGTGTGCAGCGGGGTGCGGATCTCGTGGGCGAGGTCGGCGGAGAACTGAGAGAGGCGCTGCACGCTGTCGTCCAGCCGCGCGAGCATGCCGTTGAGCGCCTGCACCGGTTCGAGCAGTTCGGCGGGGGTGCCACTGGCGGGCAGACGCTGGTCTAGGCTGCGCAGATCAATGCCGCGCACCGCCGCGCTTAACTGGCGCAACGGTTGCAGACCACGGCGCAGCAAAACCAGGCCCAGCGCGAACGCCAGCAACGCGCCAAGCCCGACGGCCAGGTACAGGCGCAAGCGATAACTGGCGAGCATCTGTTCACGTTCGGTCAGTACCTTGCCCGCGATCACCGTCAGCGGTTCGCCGTTCGGCCCTTGGGCTTCACCGGACAACAGCGCCAGCTCAGCGCCGTCCGGCGCTTGCCAGGTCAGCACATCGCGACGCTGCGGCGTTTGCTCGCGTGCGATTGCGTTCAATGGCGGTAGGTCGCGCTGGCGCGGGTTGATCGCAATCACGTTCGAGCCATCGGCGCGCCGCACCAACAGCAGGCTGTCGAGGTTACCGAGCATGTTCTGATAGAGACGTGGCCGCGCCTGCAAGGCGCCGAGGCTGTCACTGTCGGCGAGCAAGGCGCGCACCTGCTCCAGACGGCCGAGCAACGCCAAGTCATCCCGATAGGCGATCTCCGCGTCGAGCGAGCGGTAGAGAAACACACCGATCGCACTCAACACCAACGCGCAAACCACGGCGAACGCCAGCGCCAGACGCCAGGCGATCGACCTAGACCGCATCGTCGGGCGCCTCCAGCTGATAGCCGACCCCGCGCACGGTGTGGATCAGTTTCGGCATGTACGGGTCATCGACCTTGGCCCGCAGGCGGCGCACTGCAACTTCGACCATGTTGGTGTCGCTGTCGAAATTCAGGTTCCACACCTGCGAGGCGATCAGCGTGCGCGACAGCACTTCGCCCTGACGGCTGGCGAGCAATTGCAGCAAGGCAAATTCCTTGTTGGTCAGGGCAATGCGCTGACCGCCCCGACTGACCCGACGCCGTAGCACGTCGATTTCCAGATCGGCGATGCTGTAGGACTCGGCCTCGCGCAGCGGCCCGCGGCGCAGCAGGGTGCGCACGCGCGCGAGCAATTCGGCGAAGGCGAAGGGTTTGAGCAGGTAATCATCGGCGCCCAGTTCGAGGCCGCGCACGCGGTCTTCGATGGCGTCCTTGGCGGTCAGGAACAACACCGGGGTGGCGCCGCGCTGGCGGATCAGTTGCAGCAGCTGCCAGCCATTGAGGCCCGGCAGCATCACGTCGAGGATGATCAGGTCATATTCCTGCTGCTCGATGAAATAGCGCCCATCGAGACCATTGAGCGCCACGTCCACGGCAAAACCCGACTCGCCCAGGCCCTTGGCCAGGAAATTCGCGGTTTTGGCTTCATCTTCTACGACCAGCAAACGCATGGTACACCTCGATTGATCAGGCACACAGGCTAGGCGCCTTCGGCCCGATTGCCCATTACAAACTTGTAATCCGGCTGACGGGGTTCTGACGAAGAGCGGCGGCTAAGGTGATGTCCTTCGCTTTCGGAGCCTGTTCATGACCGCCAAATACCTTGCAGCCAGCCTCGCCCTCGGCCTCAGCACCAGCGTTTTCGCCGCCCCTGAACTGTCGCGTCACGCTGACCTGGATCTGAAAACCGCACGCCTGCTGGCCGACACGGCGCTGAGCAATTGCACCGCCACGGTATCGGTGCTCGACCGTGGCGGCAACTTGCTGGTAACCCTGCGCGGCGACGGCATCGGCCCGCACAACACCGCTGCCAGCCAGCGCAAGGCCTACACCGCGCTGTCGACGAAAACCCCGACCCGGCTGTTCGCCGAGCGCGCCCGCAGCAATCCGGAAACCGCCAACCTCAACACCCTCGATGAGCTGCTGTTGCTCGGCGGCGGGATTCCGTTGTTCGCCGCTGATGAACTGGTCGGCGCCATGGGCGTGGCCGGTTCCGGCGGCGGCGAGCAGGACGAAAACTGTGCGATCAAGGCCGCCGAAAACGCCGGCCTGACCATTACCCGTTCCCAATAAGGAGACTGACCATGACTACCCTGCGCATGACCTTCGCTGCACTCGGCCTGAGTGCCTTCTCCAGCCTGGCGCTGGCCGCCGGCAACCCGCTGAGCGTGCACGTGCTCAACCTGGAAAACGGCCTGCCCTCGCCGGGCGTCAACGTGACCCTGGAAAAACACGTCGGCCAGAACTGGCAGCCACTGGCCCAGGGCACCACCAACGAACAGGGACGCATCGCTGAACTGTTCCCGGCCAAACAGCCTTTCGAAGCGGGCGAATACCGGGTGGTGTTCAAGACCGGCGAGTATTTCGAGAAGAACAAGCGCGAGACGTTTTTCCCGGAAATCCCGGTGATCTTTCAAGTGAAGCAGACTGACCAGCACTACCACATCCCGCTGCTGCTCAGCCCGTATGGCTTCTCGACCTATCGCGGCTCCTGAATCAACACAGATCAAAAATGTGGGAGCGAGCCTGCTCGCGAAGGCGTCGGTTCACTCGACATCACCGTTGAATGACCCACCGCTTTCGCGAGCAGGCTCGCTCCCACAGGGGATCTCAGGTGCCCGTCAAATTGTGGCCAGCGCGCGCAATCGCTCGGCATCGAGAATCTCGATCTCGCCATACCCCAACCCGATAATCCCCTGCCCCTGCAGATCCTTGAGGATCTGGTTGGTGGTCTGCCGTGACAGCGACAGCATCGACGCCAGCTGCTCCTGGGGCAATTGCAGGACCCGGCGTGGCGCATCGATTTCACCGTAGCCCTCGGCGATCATCAGCAAGCGATGCGCCAGGCGTGCCGGGGCCGGCAGCAGGCTCAACTGTTCGAGATTGATAAAGGTCAGGCGCAGTTTGTGGCTCATCAGCAATGCCAGATGGCGCCAGTACACCGGCTGTTCGTCGAGGATTTTCAGCAGCGTGGCCTGCGGGATATTCAGCAGGCTGCACGGCCCGACCGCATACGCATCATGAGTGCGTGGCTGGCCGTCGAACAGGCAGATTTCGCCGAACCAGTGCGGCGCCTCCACCAGGCTCAGCAACGCCTCCTTGCCCTGCTCGCTCACCGCGCCGATTCGGATCGCGCCGTCGAGCACCGCGTACAGGCCGCAGGGCGGATCACCGCGCTGGAACAGGCGCTGCCCCGCCGTCAGCCGCCGCTCCCGGGCCGCCGCCAACAGACTATCCTGAAAGGATGCCGGCAGATGACTGAACCATTGCCCGGTCAGCAGCCGTGAACGCTTATCCATGATCACTCCCAATTGTCGCCTGCCTGACAGAGCGAACGCCGAACCCGAGGCATGCTGCACGCACCCTACAGGAGGAACAACAATGAAAAGCCTCGTCGACCATCTCAGTCAATACGCCGCCTACCACCGCGACCCGCGCAACATCGCCAGCCACTTTATCGGCATTCCGCTGATCGTGGTGGCGGTGGCGGTGTTGTTGTCGCGACCAGAATGGTCACTGGGCGGCTTGTGGATCTCTCCGGCGGTGCTGCTGGCGCTGGCGTCGGCGTGGTTCTACCTGCGCCTGGAACTGAAGCTGGGCGTGCTGATGACGCTGTTGATGGGGCTGTCGGTCTGGGCCGGGCACACGCTGGCGCAGCAGAGCACCATGGTCTGGCTGAGCAGCGGGCTGGCGATGTTTGTGATCGGCTGGGTGATCCAGTTTGTCGGCCACCACTACGAGGGGCGCAAACCGGCGTTTGTCGATGATGTCAGCGGGTTGATTGTCGGGCCGCTGTTTGTGGTGGCGGAAGTGGCGTTCCTGCTCGGCATGCGCCATGAGTTGAAAGAGCAGATCGAGGCGCGGGCGGGGGTGGTGCGGGTCAATCCGAATCGCGCGGCTGTGTAGAGCGCTTTCGCGAGCAGGCTCGCTCCCACATTTGGAATGTATTTCCCTGTGGGAGCGAGCCTGCTCGCGAAGCTTTTGCTCTTAAAGGCTGGCGACTTTCTGCCAGACCTTCGGCTTGAAGAACAGGGTTTCACCCTTGGCCAGACCAATCAGGCTGTCGTGGTCCTTCACCACTTCCGCCTCGATCAGATCGGTCTGCCCTTCCACCTTCAACGTCACTCGCGTGGTCGCACCCAACGGGCGAATATCACGCACTTCAGCGGCGTGGTGGTCTTCCAGTTCATGCTTGGACAACGACACTTCGTGCGGACGGAACAGCACATGGTTGTCGTCGCTGAGCAGCAAGCGGTTCGAGTCGCCGAGGAAGTGATAAACGAAATCGCTGGCCGGGTTTTCGTAGACGTCGCCCGGTGAGCCGATCTGCTCGATCACGCCCTTGTTCATCACCACGATGCGGTCGGCGACTTCCATCGCTTCTTCCTGGTCGTGGGTCACGAACACCGAGGTCAGGTTGATGTCTTCGTGCAGGCGCGCGAGCCAGCGACGCAGCTCTTTACGCACCTTGGCGTCGAGAGCGCCGAACGGCTCGTCGAGCAGCAGCACTTTCGGTTCCACCGCCAACGCGCGGGCCAAAGCGATACGCTGACGCTGGCCGCCGGACAGTTGCTCCGGGTAGCGATCCGACAGCCAGTCCAGCTGCACCATGTTCAGCAGTTCGTGGACCTTGGTCGCGATCTGGCTTTCACTCGGGCGCTGGTTTTTCGGTTTCATGCGCAGGCCGAACGCGACGTTGTCGAATACCGTCATGTGCCGGAACAGCGCGTAGTGCTGGAACACGAAACCGACGTTGCGATCACGCACGTCGTGGCCGGAGACGTCTTCGCCGTGAAACACGATATTGCCCTGATCCGGGGTTTCCAGGCCGGCGATGATCCGCAGCAGCGTGGTCTTGCCGCAGCCGGACGGGCCGAGCAGCGCCACCAGTTCACCGCTGTGAATGTCCAGGCTGATGTTGTCCAGCGCCTTGAACGCATTGAAATTCTTGCTGACGTTACGCACTTCGATCGACATGAATTATTCCTCCGCGGCGGTGGTGCGCAGGCGGTTGATACGGTTTTCGCTCCACTGCTTGAGCAGCAGGATGAAGAGCGCCAGGATCAGCAACAGGCTCGCCACGGCGAACGCGGCCACGTGGTTGTATTCGTTGTAGAGGATCTCGACGTGCAGCGGCAAGGTGTTGGTCACCCCGCGAATGTGCCCGGAAACCACCGACACCGCACCGAACTCACCCATGGCCCGCGCGGTACACAGCACCACGCCATAGATCAGGCCCCATTTGATGTTGGGGACGGTGACATGCCAGAACATCTGCCAGCCATTAGCGCCGAGCAGCCGCGCGGCTTCTTCTTCCTGCGTGCCTTGTTCCTGCATCAGCGGAATCAGCTCACGGGCCACGAACGGCACGGTGACGAAGATCGTCGCCAGCACGATGCCCGGCAGAGCGAAGACGATCTGAATGTCGTGATCCTGCAGCCACGGGCCGAACAGGCCCTGAGCGCCGAACATCAGCACGTAGACGAGACCTGCGATCACCGGCGACACCGAGAACGGCAGGTCGATCAGCGTCACCAGCATGCTCTTGCCGCGGAACGAATACTTGCTCACGCACCATGCGGCGCTGACCCCGAACACCAGGTTCAGCGGCACCGAAATCAGCACGGCGATCACCGTGAGTTTCAGCGCCGACAAGGCGTCCGGTTCAAAGATCGCCGTGAAGAATGCGCCGAGGCCATTCTTCAAACCTTGCGACACCACGATGAACAGCGGCAGTACCAGAAACAGGAAAAAGATCAGCCAGCCGAGACCGATCAGCACGCGCCGTGACGTAGCACTGCCACGGCGTGCAGCGTTGGCCGAGGACGCGGCCGCAATAGACGATTGGAACATGTTCGCGCCTCCTTATGGGGTTTCGATGCGCCGCTGCAGCAAGTTGATCAGCAGCAACAGGACGAAGGAAACCACCAGCATCAGCACGCCGATGGAAGTGGCGCCGGTGTAATCGTACTGGTCGAGTTTGACCATGATCAGCAGCGGCAGGATCTCGGTTTTCATCGGCATGTTGCCGGCAATGAAAATCACCGAACCGTACTCGCCGACCCCGCGGGCGAACGCCAGGGCAAAACCGGTCAGCCAGGCGGGCAACAGCGCTGGCAGCAGGATATGGCGGAACACCTGCAACGGTTTCGCGCCGAGGCAGGCGGCGGCTTCTTCGACTTCACGGGGAATGTCGGCCAGCACCGGTTGCACCGTGCGCACCACGAACGGCAGGGTGACGAAAGTCAGCGCGAGGGTAATACCCAGCGGGGTGTAGGCGATCTTGAAACCGAGGTCGGCGGCAAACTGGCCGACCAGACCGGTCGGGGTGTACAGCGCGGTCAGGGCGATACCGGCCACCGCCGTCGGCAGGGCGAACGGCAGGTCGATCATCGCGTCGATGACCTTGCGCCCCGGGAAGGTGTAACGCACCAGCACCCAGGCCAGCAGCGTGCCGATGATGCCGTTGATGATCGCCGCACACAGCGCGGTGCCGAAGCTCAGCTTCAGAGCAGCCAGCACGCGCGGTGCGGAGATGATCGTCCAGAACTGATCCCAGGTGAGTTGGGCGGCGTGGACGAACATCGCCGCCAGCGGGATAAGCACAATCAGGCTGAGGTACACCAAGGTGTAACCCAGCGTCAGCCCGAAGCCGGGTATGACGGGGGAGATACGACGCGACATAAAAGTCCTTGGTTAAAAACGCATCAATGTGGGAGCGAGGCCTGTGGTGAGGGGATTTATCCCCGATGGGCAGCGTAGCTGCCCCAAAACCAGAGCTCGCGGTAGATTTGATCCACCGCAAAGGTCGGCATTGGGGCTGCTGCGCAACCCATCGGGGATAAATCCCCTCACCACAAAAGCTCACTCCCACATCTCAAGTGCCTGAACTTCAGGCTCATTTTGATTCAGATTACTGCGCCTGATAGATCTGGTCGAACACGCCACCGTCGTTGAAGAATTTCGGCTGTGCGGATTTCCAGCCGCCGAAGTCCTTGTCGATGGTCACCAGCTCCAGTTTCGGGAACTGCTGGGCGTACTTCGCCGCCACGTCCTTGTCGCGTGGACGGTAGAAGTTCTTCGCGGCGATCTCCTGACCGGCCGGGCTGTACAGGTGCTTCAAGTAAGCTTCGGCAATCTGTTCGTTGCCCTTTTTCTCGGCGTTCTTGTCGACCACCGCCACCGGTGGCTCGGCCAGAATCGACAGCGACGGCACGACGATGTCGAACTTGTCAGCGCCGCCGTCTTCTTTCAACGCCAGGAACGCTTCGTTTTCCCAGGCCAGCAACACGTCACCCTGACCGTTGTTGACGAAGGTGATGGTCGAGCCACGAGCGCCGGTGTCCAGCACAGGCACGTGCTTGAACAGGGTCTGTACGTATTCTTTGGCTTTTTCTTCGCTGCCGCCGTTGGCTTTCAGGCCATAGGCCCACGCGGCGAGAAAGTTCCAGCGTGCACCACCGGAGGTTTTCGGGTTCGGGGTGATCACCGAGACGTCGTTCTTGACCAGGTCGCCCCAGTCCTTGATGCCTTTCGGGTTGCCCTTGCGCACCAGGAACACGATGGTTGAGGTGTACGGGGTGCTGGCGTCCGGCAGACGCTTCTGCCAGTCGGCCGGCAGGGTCTTGCCGAGCTTGGCGATTTCGTCGATGTCGCCGGCCAGTGCCAGGGTCACGACGTCGGCGCGCAGACCGTCGATCACCGCCCGGCCCTGCTTGCCCGAACCACCGTGGGACTGCTGGATTTTCACGGTGTCGCCGGCATGATCCTTCTGCCAGAACTTGATGAATTCGGCGTTGTAGTCCTGATACAGCTCGCGCGTCGGGTCGTACGACACATTGAGCAGTTCGTAATCCTTGGCAACTGCAGAACCGGCAAACACGGCGCTGGCCAGGGCGGCCAAAGCGTAACGGCGAATCGACGACATGGTGAAAGCTCCTGGAATTCTTGGTGGTGGCTTTTTCTTATGTATTTCGGAAATCGGGGTGCCGGTTCAAAGGTCGCAGCCTGCGGCAGCTCCTACACACAGCCCCCTGTAGGAGCTGCCGCAGGCTGCGATCTTTTGATCTTCAAATCAGCTCGGTTTGTTACCCGGCTGCTGCAGACGGAATTTCTCTTTGCGCTCGATCTGCACGACCTGGGCGTTGTGCACAGTGATCTCCACCGCGCCGAAACGCAGATCGCGCAGGGCGCTCTGGATTTCCCGCAAGATGGTGCTTTCGTCCTGACCGTCAACGCTGCGAAGGGATGCGCTCATGGTGCTGCTCCTTTGAATGGGATATGCCTGGCAGTGGGCGGCACTGCGTTCGGCGTGGGAGCAATATAAGAGAGGCGCAGATATTCTTAAAAAGACTATTTAAGAATGTTTATATAACTAGAAAACATTATCTGACGGGGCAAGGGTTTGCGCGGTGTTCACCGTGTTTGAAGCCTTTATGAAACCTTGTGGTGAGGGGCTTCATCCCCGATGGACTGCGTAGCAGTCCCTGTTTTTCAGGGCCGCTGCGCGACCCATCGGGGATGAATCCCCTCACCACAGGTTTTTGTGTCAGCCATGACAGGACTGTTAACCGATAACAGGGGCTTTCGCCCAATCAATCTCCCCCGCCGACACCGGCCGCCCAAACCAGTACCCCTGCCCCAGATCACATTCCTGCTCCAGCAGAAACGCCGCCTGCTCGGCCTGCTCGATGCCTTCGGCATGCACCTGCATGCCCATGCTGCGAGCCAGGGCGACGATCACGCGAACGATGGCTGCGTCGTCCTCGTCCCACGGCAGACCGGCGACAAAACCCTGATCGATCTTGAGCTTCTGCACCGGCAAGCGCTTGAGCCGCAACAACGACGAGTACCCGGTGCCAAAGTCATCGATGGCCAAGCGAATGCCCAATTCACGCAAGCGATGCATCTGCTCCAGCGCCACTTCCGGGTCATCCATCACCGCGCTTTCGGTGACTTCCAGCTCCAGATACGCCGGATCCAGCCCGGTCTCGTGCAGCACCTGCGCCACCTGCTGATACAGCTCACGCCGGGCAAACAGGCGCGACGACACATTCACCGCGACAAACGACAACACAATCCCGGCCTGCTGCCATTGACACATCTGCGAACACGCCTGACGCATCACCCAGGCGTCGATTTCGGCGATCAGCCCGGTGCGCTCGGCGATCGGGATGAATTCCGCCGGTGACACCAGACCGCGCTGCGGATGCTCCCAGCGCACCAGCGCTTCGACGCCGATCAGCCGACTGCTGTGCAAATCGTGAACCGGTTGGTAATAGACGCGCAGCTCCTGCTGCTCCAGCGCGCGACGCAGCTCGAAGGCAATCTCGACCCGTTGCTGCGCATGGGCGGTCAACTCTTCGGTGTACAGCGCGTAGCCGTTGCGCCCGCTGCTCTTGGCCTTGAACAGCGCGGCGTCGGCATTGCGCAGCAATTGATCGGCACTCAATGCATCACTGGGGAACAGGCTGATACCGATACTGGCGTTGATGAACAGCTGATGCCGCTCGATGCTGAACGGTTCCTTCAGCGCATCGAGAATGCGCTGGGCCAGCGCCGCTGCCTGAACCAGTTGTGGACAACTTTCCGCCAGCACCGCGAATTCGTCACCGCCGAGCCGTGCCAGGGTAATCCCGGGGCCGAACAGGTCCTGCAGGCGCGCCGCCACCGCTTTGAGCAGGCGATCGCCGACGTTGTGCCCGAGGCTGTCGTTGATCATCTTGAAGTGATCCAGATCGATCATCAGCAGGGCGCAGCCACGCTTGTGGATCTGCGCCGAGGCCAGCGCCTGCTCGGCGCGGTCGCTGAACAACAGGCGATTGGGCAGGTCGGTCAGCGGGTCGTGGTGTGCGAGGTGCTTGAGCTCGTGTTCGGAGTCCTTGATCGCACTGATGTCGGAAAATACCGCCACGTAGTGACTGAGCCGGCCCTGATCATCGTGAATCACGCGGATGGTCTGCCACTGTGGATAAATCTCGCCGCTCTTGCGCCGGTTCCAGATCTCACCGCTCCATTCGCCCTCGCTCTCCAGCGTGGCGAACATCGCCCGGTAAAAGCCCGGCGGATGGTGGCCGGACTTGAACAGGCTTGGCTGATGGCCGAGAACTTCGTCGTACTGGTAGCCGGTGATTTCCATGAACGCACGGTTGACGTGCACGATCAGGCCCTGACGGTTGGTGACCAGCACCCCTTCGCGGGTGCAATCGAACACGGCTGCCGCCTGACGCAAGCGTTCACGGTCAGACTGACGCTCGCGTAGCCGCGCACCAATGCCGAGAAATTCGCACAATCTGGCCCGTGCCAGGAAAATCAGGCCAGCGCTGACGGCAGCCCAGACGTAACCGTTGATCAGTTGCCATCGCTGCAGATCGACAGACTCATCAAAGAAACTGTTCAATAAGTAACCAGTTCCCTGCAGCCAGACCACAGCAAGCAACAGGTAAAGCAGCGCTGCACGCAAGGCATCGCGGTAAGTGGCAGGCATTCGGCTGTCCATGTCCCTACAAAAAAGGTTGGAATTATAGGTCAAGAAACATCCAGCGACTCTTATCTGAAAGGGCGACTGGTTTTATCTGTGTGCTTGGTGATAATGCAACGGCTGTTTTTATCTTTATCGAGGGCCCTATAGCCTATGTGGTACGAAGGTTTTCTTGGCTTGTCGGCCTGGTCTCTGGTCGCGGTCACCCTGCTGATGACCCACGTGACAATTGTCGCCGTCACGGTCTATCTGCACCGTTACTCGGCCCATCGCTCGCTCGAGCTGAATGCCGGCCTGAAACACTTTTTCCGTTTCTGGCTGTGGCTGACCACGGCGCAGAACACCCGCGAGTGGACTGCCATCCACCGCAAACACCACGCCAAATGCGAAACCGAAGATGACCCGCACAGCCCGGTCATCAAGGGTCTGTCCACCGTGCTGCGCAAAGGCGCCGAGCTGTATCGCGCCGAAGCCGAGAACCCGGAGACCCTGCGCATCTACGGCAAGAACTGCCCCGAAGACTGGATCGAGCGCAACCTCTACAGCCGCTACCCGTTGCTGGGCGTGGCGATCATGGGCGTCATCGACCTGCTGCTGTTCGGCACCATCGGCATCACCATCTGGGCGATCCAGATGATGTGGATCCCGGTCTGGGCGGCCGGCGTGGTCAACGGTCTGGGTCACGCCATCGGCTACCGCAACTTCGAATGCCGCGACGCGGCGACCAATCTGGTGCCGTGGGGCATCCTGATCGGCGGCGAAGAACTGCACAACAACCATCACACCTACCCCAACTCGGCCAAGCTGTCGGTGAAGAAGTGGGAGTTCGACCTCGGCTGGGCGTGGATCAAGGTCTTCAGCTTCTTCGGTCTGGCCAAGGTGCAGCGTGTGGCACCGATTGCCCACCGCGTCGAAGGCAAGGGCCATCTGGACATGGACACCGCCATGGCGATCCTCAACAACCGCTTCCAGATCATGGCCCAGTACCGCAAATTGGTGATCGGCCCGCTGGTCAAGCAGGAGCTGGACAAGGTCGATCATTCGGTACGCCATCAATTCCATCGGGCCAAGCGCCTGCTGTCGCGGGAAACCAGCCTGCTGGAAGACCGTCATCACTTGCGCATCCAGAACATGCTCGAGCACAGCCAGGCGCTGAAGGTCATTTACGAAAAACGCCTGGCCCTGCAGCAGATCTGGGTCAAGACCAGCGCCAATGGCCACGACATGCTCGCCGCCATCAAGGAATGGGTGCACGAGGCCGAAGCCAGCGGCATCCAGTCCCTGCGTGAATTCGCCGACCAGCTGAAAACCTACTCGCTGCGCCCCGCCGCAGCCTGACCGCCATGAACGAATCCCCTGTGGCGAGGGGATTCATCCCCGATAGGTAGCGCAGCTACCGCAAATTTGTCGACGCGTTCTCATTGCTGAAACGCGTCATCTCTACCGCCCGGCGGGAGCAGGCTCCCTCTCTACAAAAGCGCGGAACTTAGCACCGAAAGCCCTATCTCAAAGACACTTCGCCACCCCGGCGGGCTGTACTGTGGCCGTTGTCGAAATTGCGGCACACCTTTTGAGAAATGTGCCGATGGTCAACAACAATCAAAAAGACTCATCCCTTGCGCAGTGGCCCGAGGCCGCGCAAACCCTGATGGCGCTGATGCACGCTCAAGGCGAAGTCGCCCGGCTGAGCGAGCGCGAACAACTGTTCAGTTCATTACTGGTGAGCGTCAACGCGGTGCTCTGGGCGTTCAATTGGGAAACCCGTCAGGTGCTGTATGTCAGCCCTGCCTACGAGCGGATTTTCGGTCGCTCCGCAGGCCTGTTGCTGGCCGACTACAACCAGTGGCGCGACAGCATCTACCCCGACGACCTGGATTACGCCGAACGCAGCCTTGCCGAAGTGCTGCACAAGGGGGCGGTGGAAGACCGCGAGTACCGGATCATCGCCGCCGACGGTCAGGTGCGCTGGCTCAGCGACAAGTGCTTCATCAACCGTCAGGACGAACCCGGGCAACCGGTGATCATTGTCGGCATCGCCGAAGACATCACCGACAAGAAGCGCATGGAAACCGAACTGCATCGCCTGGCGACCACCGACGTGCTGACCCAGAGCAGCAACCGCCGGCACTTCTTCGAATGCGCCCATCGCGAATTCGAGGAAGCACGCCTGCAAGGTGCCCCCCTGGCCTTTCTGCTGCTGGACATCGATGACTTCAAGCTGATCAACGACAGCTACGGCCACCCGGCGGGTGACAACGTGCTGCAACGGATTGCCGAATGCGGACGTGGGTCGTTACGCCGGGGCGATCTGTTCGGGCGCATTGGCGGCGAGGAGTTCGCTGCGGTGTTTCCCGGTTGCGCACCGGACATGGCGCTGCAAGTGGCCGAGCGGCTGCAGCAGGAGATTCAGCGCCTGAGTTTCAACCACGAGGGGCAGACATTCGGCATCACCGTCAGCCAGGGCCTGACCAGCCTCAGGGATGGCGACGACAGTCTCGAGAGCCTGTTCGCCCGGGCGGATGCGGCAATGTATGAGGCCAAGCGTCAGGGCAAGAACCGGATCATCTCTGCCTGACTGCACATTTCAGCCACCCAGAAATCCAATGTGGGAGCGGGCTTGCTCGCGAAGGCGGTAGGTCATTCAGCATCTGTGTTGCCTGACAC